>JAFGXB010000027.1 GCA_016936875.1 Burkholderiaceae bacterium
ACCAGCTTCTGATTGCCGAATTTCGGCTTCAAGTCGCGCTCGTAGACTGAGCGGCGCATGTCGCGGGTGGAGTCGGCCATCTGGTAGCCGCGCAGCCACTTTTCCGCCCAGGCCCCGAATGTCTCCGCGTCCTTGACGCGGGCCTTATCCCGCGCCTTCTCCTTGGCCGGTGACTTCCCGGCCGCGACCATCTTCTTGGCCTCGCCCAACCGCTCGCGGGCTTCCGCCAGGGTGATGCCGCCGACACCGTAGCGGCCGAAGGTGATGGTCTCCTGCCTACCGTGGATCGAGTAGTTGTAGCGGAATGAGATCGCTCCGGCGGCCGTCACGGCTACATAGAGGCCGTCACGGTCATTCACCTTGTAGAGCTTGTCCTTCGGCTTGAGGTTGCGCAGCTTGGTATCGGTCAGCATGGTTCTCGCCCTGATTCAGCTCAAATACCATGATCCGAAAATCGGTCTATCCTGGCGTAAAACAACAACAAAATCATTGTGTTACGCCATCTCAATACCATGAACATCCGCAAGGTGGTTGCATGGTATCGGCGACTTCTCATGGCATAGAAGCATTCAATGCCATCCATCATGCCATGAAGAAACGGTGCTTGGCGATGCCAAATGTTGCCAGGCGGTGCCGAACCAAATCACAAAAAAGCTCGCAGTGACGCGGGCTTAGATGTGTTTTCGTGCCACTAGGTGCCAGCCAGTGCCAGACGCCCGATCACTCCCACTCGATGGTGGCCGGTGGTTTGCTCGACACGTCGTAGGTCACGCGGTTGATGCCGCGGACTTCGTTGATGATGCGGCTGCTGACTTTTTTGAGCAGGCCGTAGGGCAGTTCGGCCCAGTCTGCTGTCATGAAGTCGCTGGTCTGCACTGCGCGCAAAGCCACCACATAGTCGTAGGTGCGGCCGTCGCCCATCACGCCTACGCTTTTGACCGGCAGGAATACGGCAAAGGCCTGACTGGTGAGGTCGTACCAATTCTTGCCGGTTGCGTCGTCGCGCCAGTGGCGCAATTCTTCAATGAAAATTGCATCAGCCCGGCGCAGCAGCTCGGCGTAGTCCGCCTTGACCTCGCCGAGAATGCGCACCCCAAGTCCTGGCCCTGGGAAGGGATGGCGATACACCATGTCGTGTGGCAGGCCCAACGCCACACCGAGTTCGCGCACTTCGTCCTTGAACAAATCGCGCAGCGGCTCCAGCAGCTTGAGTCCGAGGGTTTCGGGCAGGCCACCGACGTTGTGGTGGCTTTTGATGGTAGTGGCCTTTTTGGTCTTGGCTCCACCGGATTCGATCACGTCGGGATAGATGGTGCCCTGCGCCAGCCATCTGGCGTTTTTCAGCTTGGCGGCCTCGGCCTGGAACACCTCGACAAACTCGCGGCCAATGATCTTGCGCTTGGCTTCGGGATCGCTGACCCCGGCGAGCGCGCCCATGAAACGACTGCTGGCGTCAACATGCACGACCTTGGCATGCAGACGTCCGGCAAACATCTCCATGACGGCCTGCCCTTCGTTCAAGCGCAATAAGCCATGGTCGACAAAGACGCAGGTGAGCTGATCGCCGATGGCGCGATGAATGAGGGCCGCCGCCACGCTGGAATCCACCCCGCCAGACAGCCCAAGGATGACTTCCTCAGACCCGACCTGGGCGCGAATGCGTTCCACCGCCTCGCCAATGTGATCGTGCATGACCCAATCCGGTGTTGCTGCGCAGATCTGCAGCACAAAGCGCTCCAGCATCTCGCGCCCTTTGGCCGTGTGCGTGACCTCGGGATGAAACTGCACCGCGTAGTAGCCGCGCGCTTCGTCGGCCATGCCGGCGATGGGGCAACTCGGGGTGCTGGCCATGAGTTTGAAGCCTGGCGGCATCGCAGTGACCTTGTCGCCATGACTCATCCAGACTTTCAGCATGCCGTGACCTTCCGGCGTGGTGAAGTCTTCGATCCCGTCGAACAGCCGCGTATGCCCGCGTGCGCGCACTTCGGCGTAGCCGAACTCGCGGTGCTGGCTGGGCTCGACTTCGCCGCCCAGTTGCACGGTCATGGCGAACATGCCGTAGCAAATGCCCAGCACCGGAACGCCCGCGTCCCACACAGCCTGGGGTGCGCGCAACTCCTGGTCTTCGTAGGTGCTGGCATGACTGCCCGACAAGATGATGCCCTTGGGCGCGTACTGGCGAATGAACGCGTCGCTCACGTCATTCGGATGAATTTCGCAATAGACATGCGCTTCCCGCACGCGGCGGGCAATGAGCTGCGTGACCTGGGAGCCGAAGTCGAGAATGAGGATTTTGTCGTGCATGAAAAAAAGCGCCGACGCAAAGTCGGCGGTTTGGAGGAACGTCAATCGACGTGATAGTTGGGTGCTTCCTGCGTGATCTGCACGTCGTGCACGTGACTCTCCCGCATGCCGGCCGCGGTGATCTGCACGAATTCGGCCTGACCACGCATCGCCTCGATACTGGCGCAGCCGCAATAGCCCATGGAAGAGCGCACACCGCCGACCAACTGGTAAATGATGGCCACCAGCGGCCCTTTATGCGGCACGCGGCCTTCAATGCCTTCGGGCACGAACTTCTCGTTGCCCGACGCAGAAGACGTTTCTGCGCCGTCCTGAAAATAACGGTCAGCAGAGCCCGCTTTCATGGCACCAATCGAGCCCATGCCGCGATATGCCTTATACGCGCGGCCCTGGTACAGAATGGCCTCGCCCGGCGCCTCTTCCGTGCCGGCGAACATGCTGCCCATCATCACCGTGGATGCGCCGGCCGCGATGGCCTTGGCAACATCACCTGAATAGCGGATGCCGCCGTCCGCGATCAGCGGCACGCCTGTGCCCGTCAGCGCCTTCGCCACATTTGCAATGGCAGTGATCTGCGGCACGCCCACGCCAGCGATGATGCGCCTGGTGCAGATGGAACCGGGGCCGATGCCCACTTTCACGCCATCCGCACCGGCGTCCACCAAAGCCAATGCGGCAGCACCCGTGGCGATATTGCCGCCAACCACTTCAATTTGCGGAAAGTTGCGTTTCACCCAGCGCACCCGGTCGAGCACACCCTGACTGTGACCATGCGCGGTATCCACCACGATCACATCAACACCAGCATTGGCCAGCGCCTCGACACGCTCTTCCGTGCCCTCGCCTACGCCCACAGCGGCCCCCGCACGCAGTTTGCCCTGCGGGTCGCGTGCGGCGTTTGGCCGCTCGGTGGCCTTCTGGATGTCCTTGACCGTCATCAGGCCGCGCAGCTCGAACTCGGCGTTGACCACCAGCACGCGCTCTAGCCGGTGCTGGTGCATCAAGGCTTTGGCCTGCTCCAGCGGAGCGCCTTCCGGCACGGTGATCAGCCGTTCGCGCGGGGTCATGATGTCGCGCACCGGCATGTCCAGACGGGTTTCAAAGCGCATATCACGGTTGGTGACGATGCCCACCACCTTGCCGTTCTCGATCACCGGAAACCCGGAGATGCCATGCTGACGCGAGAGCTGCATCACATCGCGCACCTTGACAATGGGCGAAATGGTGATGGGATCGCGCAACACCCCGGACTCATAGCGCTTCACCCGCGCCACTTCGGTGGCCTGCGCCTTCGCGCTCAGGTTTTTGTGAATGATGCCAATGCCCCCCTCCTGCGCCATGGCAATCGCCAGACGGGATTCGGTCACCGTATCCATTGCGGCCGAAACCAGGGGGATATTGAGGGAAATATTGCGAGTCAGACGAGTCGCAAGGCTGGTGTCTTTGGGCAACACCTGGGAATACGCGGGGACCAACAACACATCGTCGAAAGTCAGCGCTTTTCCTACTAGACGCATAGATGCCTCCGGGCAAAAGGAAATTATAGGGGCCGCACACAGGCAGCGGCTTGCGCGCCACAGAAACCTGCGATCAGCCCTGCGCAGGCGCTAAGCTTGCGGCATCTTTTGAGGTCTATCGCCATGCGCTCACTCTTGCAATTCGCAATGTCTCGCCCCCATGTCCTGTTAGCAGCGGCCCTTGCCATCCCCACAGTCTTGCTGTTCTCACCGGCCGCCCAGGCCGCCCAGTGGAAATGGCTTGATGCCCAAGGCGTCGTGCATTACAGCGATCTCCCGCCGCCAGCCGCCGTGCCTGCACGCAGCATTCTGCAGCGGCCCACGCAAACCGTGATGCCAACGCCAGCCACGGCATCAACGGCGTCGCCGCCCTCAGCGCCAACGACGACAAAGCAGCAACAAGCTGCCAGTGCCCTTGAGAAAAAAATCGCGGAGAAGAAAACAGCGGATCAAGCTGCGCAGGAGCAGGCCAAACAGCAACAGCAACAGGAGCAGACCCTGCAGAACCAGCAAAACTGCCTGCAAGCGCAAAAACAGCTTCAAATTCTCGACAGCGGACAACGCATGGTCCAAATCGACGCCCAAGGTCAGCGCGTCATCATGGATGACGCTCAGCGCGCGGATGAACACGCCCGCATCGCCGGGCTCATCGCGCAATACTGCCGCTGAGCTGAGCGCTCATGAAAAACACGCCGGGCCGCCTCAAGTGGTTCTTCCCGCCCCAGGTGGCGGGTCGGTCAGACGACCTTGGTGGGGGCGGCGCTCAGATCTTCCAGCGCTCGGCCAGCTTGGCTGGGCGCAGCATGTCATATTCTTCAAAGGGCTGATGGATCCACGGACTCGTGGGCAGCATGTCCACGTAGTACTCGGGCAGGTAGGTCGAAATTCCCTTCACCCAGATCACGGCACTGCGCAAATCGCTAATTTTTCCACCGGCAGCGCGCAGGTGGTTTTCCACCGCGTTGAGGGTTTCTCCCGAGTCCGCCAGATCGTCGACCAACAACACCCGGCCTTCGAGTTCGCCGCGCGGCAGGGTGATGTAGCGTGCAATGTCGAGTCGGCCTTGCACTGTGCCGGCACTTTCCCGGTAGGAACTGGTGGACATGATGGCCAGGGGCTTATTGAAAATGCGCGACAGAATGTCGCCCGGGCGCACGCCGCCTCGGGCCAGACACAGAATCTGGTCGAACTCCCAGCCGGAGGCATGCACCTTGAGTGCGAGTTTTTCAATCAGGGCGTGGTACTCGTCCCAGGAAACATACAGATGCTTTCCGTCCTCGCTGAGCATGGCCGAACCTTTGTGAACGTGTTGGAAATTGAAATCAGCCTGGCGCACGCTGTCTGCGCTCAAGCCTGAAACGGATGCCGCAGCACGATGGTGTGCTCGCGGTCAGGCCCGGTGGAAACCATATCGATCGGCGCACCGATCAGTTCACCGACACGCTGCAAATAACTGCGCGCATTGGCCGGAAGCTGATCCCAGGAGGCGAGCCCCTTGGTGCTCTGCGTCCAGCCGGGAAAGTCTTCATAGATCGGCTCGCAACGCTCGATCTCGTCAGCGTCGAGCGGCAGCACATCCCGCCGGGCGCCGTCGAGTTGGTAGCCCACGCAGGCGCGTATGGTCTGCAGCCCGTCAAGCACATCCAGCTTGGTGATGCACAGCCCGGAGACCCCGTTGATGATGACTGCGCGCTTGAGCGCTGCAACATCCAGCCAGCCACAGCGCCGCGCGCGCCCTGTGACTGTGCCGAACTCCTGGCCAACGCTGGAGAGATGATGTCCCACACTGCCCTGCTGGTCGGTGGGGAGTTCCGTGGGGAACGGACCACTTCCCACCCGAGTGGTGTAAGCCTTGGTGATGCCCAGCACATAGTGCAGCATGCCGGGGCCCACACCCGAGCCAGCCGCCGCGGTGCCGGCCACGCAATTGCTTGATGTCACGAAGGGATAGGTGCCGTGGTCGATGTCGAGCAGAGAGCCTTGCGCGCCCTCGAACAACAGACGATCGCCGCGCAGATGCGCCTGATGAATGCCGTACCCCACATCAGCCAGCAGGGGAAGCACCTGCTCGGCGGCCTGCAGCAGTTGCTCCAGCACTTGAGCGCCATCAACCGTTTCGGTGTGCAGATAATTTTTGAGCACAAAGTTGTGCAAGTCGAGCACTTCGGCAAGTTTGGTTTGCAGACGCTGCGGATGTTTGAGGTCCTGCAGACGAATGGCGCGACGCGCCACTTTGTCTTCATAGGCCGGGCCGATCCCTTTGCCAGTGGTGCCGATCTTGCCGCTGCCGTCGTTTTCGCGCCGCACCTCGCGTGCTTTGTCGAGCGCCACGTGGGTAGGCAGAACAACCGGGCAGGATTCGCTGAGATGCAGACGCGAGCGCACATCGACACCAGCCGCTTCAAGACGCCCGATTTCGAGCAACAGATGCTGCGGATCGACCACCACGCCGTTGCCCACATAGCAGGCTACGCCGGGCCGCATCACACCAGACGGAATGAGTTGCAGCGCGGTCTTGCGACCATTGATCACCAGGGTATGCCCCGCGTTGTGCCCCCCCTGAAAACGCACCACACCCTGCGCATGGTCGGTTAGCCAATCGACGACCTTGCCTTTGCCTTCATCGCCCCATTGGGTGCCTACGACAACAACATGATGACCAGTATTCACGCGGATGTTCTCTCAGTAATCAATGAATTGTGAGCTGCAAATCAGGCAATCTCTTCAACCTGCCAGGCGGCATTGCGCAGCACCAGCCGACGACAAAAATTTGCGCGCGCTGTTTCGACTTGGCTCGGCGGCAATTGCACCACGGTTTCGCCGCGCAGCCGCAAATCAGCAACGGCTTGTGACAGATCCGTCGCATTGGACCATTCCGCCAGAATGGCAGTGTCGGGCTGCGTGGGAGCGGCGGAAAATCCAGCCACCTCGCGCAAGTCCATGGAAAAACCGGTGGCCGCACGCGGTCGGCCAAAACTGGCGCCCACCTCGTCGTAACGTCCGCCTCGCGCCACGGCATTCGCATAACCCGGGGCATAGGCACTGAAAATCACCCCGCTGTGGTAACGGTAGCCGCGCATATCGGCCAAATCAATCTGCACCGAGATGCCTTGTTGCTGATGATGCTGCGCCAGTGCAGACAAATCCTCCAGGGCGCGCTGGATGAGTGCATGCTGCGGCAGGGCGCGGCGCGCTTCTCGCAGCACACCCGCATCGCCGTACAACTCGGGCAGGGCCAGAATGGCCTCGCGCTGCGAAGCGGTGCAGCCGCGCGTCAATGCGCGAAGCTCTCCGACATCTTTGCTGGCGAGCGCGTCCAGAATGGCTTCCATGGCTTGCGGCCCGAGCAGCAGACCCGACAGCGCGCCACGCACAATGCGGTTGTCCGCCAAGTCGAGCGCGGCACGGTCTACCCCTGCGAGACGCAAACAGGCGATGGCGAGTTGCTGCACCTCAAGGTCGGCCTCCAGTCCTGCATGCCCGTAAAGCTCGGCGCCAAATTGCAGAATTTCACGGCTGGCATGAACGCCTTCCGGATGGGTGCGCACCACACTGCCGCAATAGCAGACGCGCGTCACTCCATCCTGATTCAGCAGGTGCGAATCAATGCGGGCGGCTTGCGGCGTCATGTCAGCACGCAAGCCCAGGGCACGCCCGGACATCTGGTCGACCAGTTTGAACGTCTGCAGATCGAGGTCTTGCCCTGTGCCAGACAGGAGGGAGTCGACAAACTCGAGCAAGGGCGGCATGACCAAGGCATAGCCATAGCGCTGCGCGGCGTCCAGGCAGGCACGGCGCAGATATTCGATGACGGCCGCTTCGCGCGGCAGCACATCGGAAAAGTATTCAGGAAGACGCCAATTACTCATGGAACGTGCAAAAAAAGGCGGCGCGACAATACGCGCCAGCCTCTCAGCTTACTTGAGGAAAAGCACCAGGAGAAGGCCGCTGACCACAGCGATCAAGCCGACAAACCGGAGCTGACCGTCAGTCAAGGCCATCAGTTGCCGGAACATCTCGCGCCATTGATGCGGCAGGAGCAAAGGCATCAGCCCTTCAAGGACAAGGACGATGCCGACGGCGAGAAGCAAGGAGTCCAGCATCTGCAGTCTGCCTGTGGGCCGGCACCAAGTCGGCACCAGCCCCAGGAGACACCTTATTTGGTCGGCTTCGCTGCGCTACCCCCAGGCCCACGGAAAAACTGGAAGAACTGGCTGTTCGGATCAAGCACCAGCACATCAGACTTACTGTTGAAGCTGGCGCGATACGCCTCCAGGCTTCGGTAGAACTCGGCAAACTGCGGGTTCTGCCCAAAGGACTTGGCATAGATCGACGACGCTTCGGCGTCACCTTGGCCCTTGATGGTCTGCGCCTTGCTGTAAGCCTGCGAAATCACGATTTCACGTTGCTTGTCCGCTTCCGCACGAATTTTTTCCGCTTCGGCGTAGCCAGTCGAGCGCAGTTCGTTGGCCACCCGCTGACGCTCGGCTTCCATGCGGCGGTACACCGATTGCGTGATGGCCGCGACGAAATCAACGCGTGTCAGACGCATATCGACGATTTGAATTCCCGTTCCCTTGATGTCCTTGGCGATCCCCGTCTGCACGTCCTGCATGACCTGATCGCGTTGCGAAGCCAGCACCTGCCGTACCGTGCGCCGGGTGATCTGCTCATTCAATGCCGCCTTCACGATCTGTGCAAGCCGATCTCCGGCGCGACGTTGATCGCCCCCGTAACTGCGGATGAATTCCGTCGGATTGGTGATGCGCCACTTCAAATACCAGTCCACCACCACATTTTTTTTCTCGGCGGTGATGAAGCGGTCGGTATCCGGGCTTTGCAGAGTCAGAATGCGCTTGTCGAGAAACACCACATTCTCGAACGGCGCTGGAATCTTGAAATACAGGCCCGGCTCACTGATGACGCGTTTGATTTGCCCGAGGCCGAATACGGCGGCAAACTGCCGTTGATCCACCACAAACAAACTCGACGACAACACCAGAATGGCAACGACGATGGCGACAAGAGCCAGAATGATTTTGTTCATTGCCCGGCCCTCACTGGAAGTTACGCTCGCGCAGCGTATCGCGCGAGGTTCTGGAGGTGGCAGGGGAGGTGCCGTCAGTCGCCGCCGCAGCGCTGTCTACTATGGCGGGTGAGGCGCCGACCGAAGCCGCCGGCAGAGCAGGCACGGTTGTAGGAATGGCTGGTGCCATCCCCGCAGGCGCTGTCGGCTTACCCGCGGATTGCTGCAACAACTTGTCGAGCGGCAGATAAAGCAGATTATTGTTGTTGCGCGAGTCCACCATGACCTTGGAGACGCTGGAAAGAATATCTTGCATGGTTTGGAGATACATGCGCTCGCGGGTGACTTGCGGCGCTTTTTCGTATTGCTGAAGAATTTGATCGAAACGAGAGGTATCGCCCTGTGCCTGCGCTGTGACCTGAGCTTTGTAGGCCTCCGCATCCTGAATCAGGCGCGATGCCGTGCCCTGTGCACGGGGGATGACGTTGTTGGCATAAGCCTCGGCCTCGTTCTTCAGACGCTCCCGATCTTGTCCCGCCTTGATGGCATCGTCAAACGCTGCTTGCACTTGCTCTGGCGGCTGGACGTTTTGCAACGTGACGGTGGTCACGATGATGCCAGTCTTGTAGCGATCGAGGATTTTTTGTGTCAGCGTCTGCACATCGCTGGCCACCTGTTCACGCCCTTCATACAGCACATAGTTCAGGGTTTTGTTGCCGACCACTTCACGCACCGCAGTTTCCGCGCCCTGCGAGACCGCGTCATCCGGGCTGCGGTTGTTGTAGAGATAGTTCACCACATTGTCGATGCGGTACTGCACGGCAAAGCGAACGTCCACGATGTTTTCGTCTTCCGTCAGCATGGCGGATTCGGGCAGTCCGGTGGCCTTGACTTCACCACCACGACCCACTTCAACCGAGCGCACTTGCGAGACATTCACGATCTCATCCGCCTCGAAGGGATAGGGAAGGCGCCAATGGAAACCGGCATCAGAGATGTAGGCCAGCTTGCCAAAGCGGGTGACCGCAGCCTGTTGCCCTTCCTGCACGATGAAAAAACCGGAAGACAACCAACCGAGCACCCCGATCAGAATCAGGATGATGAAACCCACACCCATGCCCTTGGCCGAAGGATAGAGATCGGGGCGCTGTGGAGGCGTGCCCATGCCGCCGTTGCCGCCACCACGCTTTTTGCCGAACAGGCCGTTGAGCTTGCGATTGAAATCGCGCCAGAGTTCATCGAGATCGGGCGGGCCGCCATTATTGCCAGGGCGGCGATTGGGATCCTGGTTGTTATTCTGATTGCTGTTTCCGCCCTCGTCCTTGCCCCAGCGTGGATCGTTGAGGTTGAATAAGCGAGAAAACGGCCAGACGCGCCGCCAGGAACTGGGGTGCGGCGATGTCTGCTCAGCGGGCGATGCACGCCAAAATCGTGAGAAAGTCATGCGGAAATGTGGGTAGTGTCCAATAAAGCTGAAGTACCAGACTGAAAGCGGGGATCAGCAAGGACGGCTTCGAGCAGTGCCGTTTTCAGAGGTAAAACACCCGCTCCTGTCAGAGCGCTGACTGCAAATCGAGGAATGCTAGCACGCAGCTTGATGCCCTCGGATTCTGTGTGACCATTTGTAACAAAAAGGTTCGCCGGCAACAGATCAGACTTGTTGAAGATCAAAAATTGCGGAATGTCATCTGCACCGATTTCGTGAAGAACGGACTGGACTTCGTCCATCTGTTCGCGCAGCATCGGCGCGCTGGCATCGACCACATGCAACAGCAAATCGGCCTGCAATGTATCTTCCAAAGTGGCCTTGAACGCCTCGATCAGGGTGTGCGGCAAATCACGGATGAAACCCACGGTATCTGACAGGGTGGTGTTCACCTGCTGTGCGAGGTAGAACTTGCGTGTGGTGGTGTCGAGCGTGGCGAAGAGCTGGTCGGCAGCGTAAATCCTAGACTTGGTCAGTGCATTGAATAAGGTGCTTTTGCCCGCGTTCGTGTACCCCACCAGCGCCACGCGAAACGCTCCTGTGCGCCCTCGCGCACGCCGCTGAGTCATGCGCTGCTGACCCAGTTTGCCCAGGCGAACCCGCAGCAGCTTGATTTTGTCGTCCAGCATGCGGCGGTCGAGTTCGATCTGTTTTTCGCCAGGGCCGCCGCGCACACCGATCCCGCCCGTCTGCCGCTCCAGGTGAGTCCAGCCGCGCACGAGTCGCGTGGCCATATGCTCGAGCCGCGCCAATTCGACCTGCATCTTGCCCTCTGCACTTTGGGCGCGTCGGGCGAAAATTTCGAGGATGAGCCCGGTGCGGTCGATCACGGGTTTGCCCAACGCCTTTTCCAGATTGCGCTGCTGGATGGGACTCAGGGCGTTATCGAAAATAATGGTGTCCGCCGATGTGGAACTGACTAACTCGCTCAGTTCTTCCAGCTTGCCAGAGCCAATGTAGGTCGCCGCATCGGGCCGGGCCCGCACACAGGACATTTCTCCCGCCAGCGCATAGCCAGCGGAGGTGCTGAGTTGCTCCAGCTCAGCCAATGCATCGCCGGACGAAGGACGTCGCTGCTGCACACTGACCAGTGCGGCGCGCTCAGGGCCTTCAGGCTGCGGGGGCTTCTTGCTCACCAGTTTGGAATGCAACCGGACGCGCGGGAACGACGGTGGAAATGGCGTGCTTGTACACCATCTGCGTGACCGTATTGCGCAGCAACACGACGTATTGATCGAATGATTCGATATGGCCCTGCAGCTTGATGCCATTGACCAGATAAATGGACACCTGCACATGCTCTTTGCGCAGCAGGTTCAGGAAGGGGTCTTGTAGCAACTGCCCTTTGTTACTCATCTTATTCTCCATTGGGTGAGGAAATCTTAAATAGCATTCATGGCCTGGAATGCAAGAGCACGCAAAATAACATAGTGCTGATATAGGCTGCGGTTCGTGGACGTTTCAAGCGTCCCGGGCGTAAGGATTGGTGGAACTTCGGTACTCCACCCGCAACGGGGTACCCGTCAAGTCGAATTTTTCACGCAATTGCCCTTCCAGGTACCGAGTGTAGGTGGCTGGAACGCGGTCAAGCGCGCTGCCGTGGATCACGATGATGGGCGGATTGGTGCCACCCTGGTGGGCGTAACGCAGCTTGGGGCGAATCGGCCCGGTGCGCGGTGGTTGCTGCTGCGCCACGGCTTCGATGATGGCGCGCGTGAGTTTGGGCGTCGACAGTTTGCGATAGGCGGCAGCATGTGCAGCGATCACGGATTTCATCAGTCCGTTCAAGCCCGCACCTGTTCGCGCAGAAATGCTGTGAAACCGCGCGAAGCCGACAAAGGGCAAACGCTGACGAATGGCCACCATCAGGCGCTCGCGGCCGTAGGTGTCGACCGCGTCCCATTTGTTGGCCGCCAGCACCAGCGCCCTGCCCGCTTCAACGGCGAAGCTGGCGATGTGTGCGTCCTGATCGGAGACGCCTTCTGTGGCGTCCAGCAGCAGAACCACCACATTGGCCTGTTCGATGGCTTGCAGGGTTTTGATGACGGAGAATTTTTCCACCGCCTCGAACACCTTGCCTTTTCGGCGCAGACCTGCGGTGTCGATCAGGATGAACTTGCGCCCGTCGCGCTCGAATGGCACTTCAATCGCGTCGCGGGTGGTGCCAGGCATATCGAAGGCGATCACGCGCTCTTCGCCCACCAGCGCATTGACCAGTGTGGACTTGCCCACATTCGGCCGCCCGGCGATGGCCAGACGCAGGCTGTGAATCCGCTGTGGCTCGGCAGGTGCTGCGCCCGGTGTGGCATCAGCGGCTTCGGGTACGGGTTCGGCGGCGGGCTCGGGCGCCGCGTCTGTCTGCTCTGGCGGCAGGACGGCAAGAATGCGGTCGAGCAGATCAGGCACAGAATCTCCGTGCGCGGCGCTGATGGAAAACGGCTCACCCAGGCCGAGTTCATGGAATTCGGCCAGCGCGGGATGACTGTGGCGGCCTTCCGCCTTGTTCACGGCGAGCAGAATTGGCTTGCCGGTCTTGCGCAGTTCGGCCGCGATATGCAAATCCTGCGGACTCAAGCCGGTACGCAGATCAACGAGAAACACCACCAGATCCGACTCGGCAATGGCCTGGCGCGTCTGCCGTGCCATCTGGTGCACGATGCCGGTGTCGACCACTGGCTCGAAGCCGCCGGTGTCAACCACGATGACTGGACGATCGGCCATGCGCAGCATGCCGTAATGTCGGTCGCGTGTGAGGCCCGGCATGTCGGCGACGATGGCGTCGCGCGAGCGCGTCATACGGTTGAACAGGGTGGACTTGCCGACGTTCGGGCGCCCGACCAGGGAAACAATAGGGGTCATACCGGGCGATCAGTCGGGCACAAAGGCGAAAATTCCGCCCTTGGCAGTGACCACAACCAGGGTTTTGCCCACCACAACCGGCGCCACCTGAATGGCACTGCCGTCCGTGGACACGCGGCCGACGATGCTCCCGTCCTTGGTCGACAGAAAGCTGATGTACCCCTGATAGTCGCCCACAGCCACCGTGCGGCCAACCAGCAAGGGTGCACTCAGTTTGCGGTATTTCATCTGTGAATTGGTCCAGCTGGGCACGCCATCGGTCGCTGCGTAGGCCTGCACATCGCCATCCGCCTGGGTGCCGACGACTTCCTGATCATTCATGCTCAACGCGGTGTAGCCATCGGCGGCGCGCGTCCAGAGAATGCGCCCGGTATCCGCGTCCACGCAGCCCACCGTGGACTGATAGGCGCGGGCGCAAACGGTGGAGCCCAGCAGGGACAGCTGGCCGGTGATGCCGACGACGCGCTCGACTTCAGTCACCCCGCGCGGACGTGCCAGGGTGGCTTGCCAACGCGGCAGGCCATCATCGAGCGCGTAGGCGTCGATGCGGCCAAGCGCCGTGCCGATCATCACCAGACCATCACGCACCGCCATGCCACCGGCCTGCTGCACCAGCAGCGAGGCGGCACGGCTGTCCGCCTGCCACAGACGCTTGCCGGTGGCGGCATCAAACGCGAGCACGCGCTGATCCGCCCCCTGCACAATGATGCGCCCGTCTGTCACGGTGGGAGGCGTCAGCACGGTGGTGGGCAATTGATAGCGCCACAACAACTGCCCCTTGGGGCCGATGGACACCAGGCCGTTGTTTTTGTCGATCACGGCGGTGAACGTACCGTCGCTGCCGGTGGCGGCGCTGATGCCCGAGGGCACTTTGGCCGACCAGACAACCTGCCCGGTCGTGCTATCGAGGCGCATCACCTGTCCATTGGCGGAAGCAAGGACAACGGCTCCGGGCAGCGTTGCCGTCTGGAACCAGGCCGGGACATCGCCGATGCGCTGCGTCCAGGCTTGCTTGACCGTGAGGATGTTCGCCACGGGCGACAAGGGGGTGGGATCAGGCCGTTTGGAGCCCGAGGCGCAGGCGCCGAGCTGGGCCGCAAGCAAAAGCGGTACGGCGAGGCGCCCGGCGCGGAGCAGCCGGTTCACGCGAGCGCCCTGCAGTGAAGACCAGGACCGCGCCATCATGCTGCACTCCCACCGACGGATTGCAGTTTCTGCTGCACGGCGGCGCGTTCGGAAGAATCGGCGGGAAGCGCTTTGAGCGCGGCTTCGTAGGCTTGGCGAGCCGCGTCGCGCTGCCCCTGCAGTTCGGCAAGGTCACCCCGTCGCAGATCGAACAGCCCGGCAAAGGTCGGCTCGGGCACCTCGGCCAAGGTCTTGCTCGCGTCCGCGTACTGCTTCGCATCAATCTGCAGGGCCGAAAGATTCAAGCGAGCCACCGCGCGTTCGCTCGCCCCTTCCGCATGGCCAGCCGCCCACTGCAAGGCGCTGATGGCCTCGGCATTTTTGCCTGCGTCATGCAGGGCTTTTGCGACGGCAAGCGCCGCCATGCCGGCATAAGCGCTGCCTGGCGCCTTGGACTGCATCGCCGTCCAGGCTTGTTGAATCTTGTCTGGGCTGTTGCTCTGGAGCGCAGCCTGCACCTGCTCAAACACCGCAGCTGCCTTCACGCCCTCATTGCGCTGCCACCAATGCCAGCCGTAATACCCGGCAAAGCCCAGCGCGACCGCCAGCAGGCCGGCCGAAATCTGGGTGCCCCAACGCTCCCAGAAATGGCGCATCTGGGCGATCTGTTCTTGTTCTTCGAAGTTGTAGCTCATGGGACGTCGTCGGGCAAAAGAGGGTTATTTTAAGTTGCCGGTTCAGAGCAATGCAGAAACGAGGTTGGGCAAGGGCTCCAGCGCAACCAGCCGCTGTTGTTGTGCATCCTGCGCACCCCGCAGATCCTTGATGCCCACCTGCCCATCCAGCAACTCCTGCTCGCCAAACACCAGCGCCCAGCGGGCGCCGCTGGCATCGGCCTTTTTCATTTGCGATTTCATGCCCCCCCCGCCCATATGCAGTTGCACTCGCACGCCAGACTGTCGCAACGCTTCGCAAACGGGCATGGCGCGGGGCATGAGATCGGCGCTGGTGAGAACGGCGTAAGCGTGCGGCGGGCTCGCAGGCGCAGCCTGTCCGGCTTCGATCAGGAGTTCGAGCACTCGCTCCATGCCGAGCGCCCAGCCGCAGGCGGGTGCGGGCTTGCCACCAATTTGCTCGATCAGGCCGTCGTAACGTCCGCCGGCGCACACGGTGGCCTGTGCGCCCAGACGGTCAGTCACCCACTCGAACACCGTGAGGTTGTAATAGTCCAGGCCGCGCACCAGACGCGGGTTGATGGTGAAGGGCTGACCTGCCGCGCGCAGCAGGTTTTGCACGCCTTCAAAATGCGCCAGAGACACCTCGCCCAGATAGTCGATCAACTTGGGAGCCGCCGCGACCACGGCCTGCATTTGCGGATTCTTGGTGTCGAGCACTCGCAAGGGGTTGGTGTGCAAGCGGCGGCGCGCATCCGCATCGAGCTGGTCTGCATGCCGCTCCAGATAGGCGATGAGATCAACGCGGTGACGCGCGCGCTCGTCGGCTTGTCCAAGGCAGTTGAGCTCCAGCGTGACCAGATCGCCCAGCCCCAGACGACTCCAGAGCTGCCGCGCCATGAGAATGAGTTCGGCGTCCACATCCGGCCCGCCAAACCCCAACGCCTCCGCTCCCACCTGATGGAATTGGCGGTACCGTCCACGCTGTGGGCGCTCGTGACGGAACATCGGCCCGGTGTACCAAAGCCGCTTGCCGCCGTCATACAGCAAGCCATGTTCAATACAGGCGCGCACCACGGCAGCGGTGCCCTCGGGACGCAGGGTGAGTTGTTCGCCGTTGAGTGCGTCGGTGAAGCTATACATCTCTTTTTCAACGATGTCAGTCACTTCACCGATCCCCCGAACGAACAGCGGGGTGTATTCAAGAATGGGAGTGCGCAGATTCTGATAGCCATAGCTGCGCATCAGATCGCGCACCTGCTGCTCGAACCACTCCCAGGCCGCCGATTTGGGCGGCACGATGTCATTCATGCCTTTTACGGCACTGAGTTTGTCTGCCATGGATTCAGGCCACCTGTTCAGGATGGCGGGGTGTTGCGCCGTAGCGCTGTTGAACGTACTGCTCGACGATGGTCTGGAATTCGGCGGCGATCTGGTCGCCGCGCAGGGTCATGCGCTTTTCCCCGTCGATGAACACGGGCGCGGCAGGAGCTTCTCCAATGCCCGGCAGGCTGATGCCGATGTCGGCGTGCTTGCTCTCGCCAGGGCCGTTGACAATGCACCCCATCACCGCCACGCGCAGTTGCTCCACACCGGGGTAGCGCGTGCGCCACACCGGCATTTGCGCGCGCAGAAACTGGTCGATGTTTTGTGTGAGTTCCTGGAAAAACGTGCTGGTGGTGCGACCGCAGCCGGGGCAAGCCGTGACGGAAGGCGTAAAGGCACGCAGGCCGAGTGCCTGAAGAATTTCTAGCGCCACCACAACTTCCTGACTGCGTGGGGCGTTGGGCTCGGGTGTGAGCGACACGCGGATGGTGTCGCCGATGCCCTCTTGCAGCAAGCCGGCCAGCGCGGCGGTGGAGGCGACCGCGCCCTTCGTTCCCATGCCGGCTTCGGTCAGACCAAGATGCAGCGGATAGTCGCAGCGCGCCGCCAACGCCCGGTACACGGTGATGAGATCCTGGACATTGGACACCTTGCACGACAGCAGGATCTGCGCCGGGTCCATGCCCAGTTCCTGCGCGCGCTGTGCGGACTCCAGCGCCGAAAGCACCAGAGCCTGCGCCATGAGCTGTCGCGCCTCATAAGGCTGCGCGCGATGCGCGTTGGCGTCCATCAGCACCGCGAGCAGTTCCTGATCGAGACTGCCCCAATTCACCCCGATACGCACCGGTTTGTCGTAGCGCAGCGCGATGTCGATCATCTGGCCGAACTGGCGATCTTTTTTATCCCCCTTACCGACATTGCCGGGGTTGATGCGGTACTTGGATAGCGCCTGCGCACACGCCGGAAAATCGCTCAGAAGACGATGGCCGTTGTAGTGAAAATCGCCGATCAGCGGCACCGACACGCCCATGCGGTCGAGCTGCTCGCGGATCGCGGGCACGGCGGCTGCGGCCTCGGGCGTGTTGACCGTGATGCGCACCAGCTCCGAACCCGCCAGGGCAAGCTCCTTGACCTGAATCGCGGTACCGATGGCATCCGCCGTATCGGTATTGGTCATGGACTGCACCCGCACCGGCGCATCGCCCCCCACAGTCACCACGGTGTCGCCCCAGACAACGCGCGCCTGCCGCGTGACATGGCGCGCGGGGACGGCTTCAGGAATGGGCGGATCGAGCAGTTGCATGCGGGACGGGTTGACTTCAGGGTTTACTTCAGCGTGAGCCGCGCGACATTCGCACGGGTATCCGGTGCCAGATCGACCGCCTTGCCCGCGACGGTCAGCGTGGTGTGCGGCGCATTGCCCACCACCACGGACAGCGGCGTGCTCCCCGCCGGCACTTGCACGCTTTGCGGTGCTCCGGGTTGCATCAACTGCGAAAAAATGACCTTGCCGCCATACGCCGTCACCTGCACCCAGCTTGGTGCCGTGACCGCGAATTGCAACGCCTCGCCACTGCTTGCCGCCGCAGGCGCGGACGCCGCCGCAAGCGCGGCAGAAGCCGCCACACTCGACGCGGGCAGTGCCGGCGCAGACGCCGCCAGCGCTGGCGAAGACTGCAACGCAAATGGCGCGGAACTCGTCTGCAGCGGCATCGAAGGCGTGGGCACCGCGTCATGCACCACGCCATTTTCAGCCGCGGGCGATGCGGCCTTTGGCAGCAACCCATCCGTCAGGCCGCGCAACGCGGGCCAGAAATACACCACGGCGGCCAGCGCGACGATGAGCACCGCCAGCCACAACATGCCCCGCGATTTGTGCGCGCCTGCGCCGGTTCGCGGCAGCGACCGCTCCGGCATGTGCGCCATCTCGTCCCCAACGCCGTCCTGCGGCGGGGTGCTGAGCAACACCGGCGCCCCGGGCAGCAGATCGAGCATGGGTTTGGCGTCCACCTTCAAGGCCTTGCAGCAACTACGCAGCAGCGCACGGCCAAAGGTGTCATCAGGAAGTGCAGACCAGTTTCCGGATTCGAGCGCGGCAATCTTGGCTGGTGTGACCTTGATTTGCGCAGCCAACTCCTCGACGCTGCGGCCAGCGGCAGTGCGTGCCTCGCGCAAGGAAGCGCCTACCTGGGCACGGCTTGCAGTCAGTTCAGGTGTGATCTCAGACATATGGGATCAGTCAATCAGTGCAGCAAGGCGGAATCGTCGAACCGGCCTTGTTGGGCCGCAATGGCTTCGCGCGAATCGGGGTAGCGCTGTTCGAGCTGGTTGGTCCACTGCGCCGCATCCACGGCATTGCCTGCCTTGCGCGCAATGAGAATACCCACCCAGAGCGATTGCGCGCTCGCGTACTGGCTACTGTTCACACGGGCGATATAGAACAGCGCTTCCTTGGGTTTGCCCAGGCGGTTGAGCACAACGGCGAGATTGGTGGACAGGGCCGGGTTGGACGGATCGAGCGCAAACCCTTTTTTGAGGGTCAAGTCAGACGCAGCCCAATCGCCAGCACGGTACTGGCAAACACCCAGCGCCAGATAGGTACGCACCGGATAGCGGTAATTCTGGATGGAGAGCGCCTTGTTGAACTGGACAAACGATTCGGGGTAACGGCGCTGCTGGCAGAGAAACCAGCCGTAGTTGTGCAGCGCGTCCGGATTGTTTGGCGACAGGCGCAGCGCCTCGCGGTAATTGGCGTTGGCCTTGTCGCTATCGTTCAAGGCCGAGTAAATGAGGGCGCGCATGGTGTAGGCGGGCACAAAGTCGGATTTTTCCGCCAGTGCCTTGTTCACCTCTTCCAACGCCACGGTGAACTGCCCGCGCTGGTAGTAGCCCTCCGCAAGTTCAAGCCGTAACTGCACGCGCTTGAGCACCGCGGTTTCGGAGGTGCTGAGGGCGGCGCCAGACCCCATGTCTGCTGCGCGCTGAGACTGGGTTGCACAACCGCCAAGCAGGGATGCGCCCGCCAGAATGACCCCGAACACAGCCGCCCGCCAGAACCCGGCAATCGGGGCAATGGACATCGCGCGATGGCGAAAGAACATGGGCAAAGTCTCCCTCAATGGTTCAAGCGAACTGCGGGTGCCGCAACGACCTGCCGCATCCGAATGACACGGCGGGTGCGGTCTTGCACCTCGCCAGCGAGTTGACCACAGGCGGCGTCGATATCGTCGCCACGGGTCTTGCGCACCGTGGTCACAATGCCGGCGTCCAGCAGCACCTGGGCAAAGGCCGAGACGCGCGAAGCCGATGAACGCTTCAACCCGGACTCTGGAAATGGATTGAACGGAATGAGATTGAATTTGCAGTGGACCTGCGCTGCGCGCACCAGACGCACCAGGTCGTGCGCCAGCGCCGGGGTGTCGTTCACGCCATCAAGCATGCAATATTCGAAGGTGATGAAGTCGCGCGGGGCGAAATCGAGATAGCGCTTGCAAGCGGCCAGCAGGTCATGCAGTGGATATTTGCGGTTGAGCGGCACCAGTTCATCGCGCAGCGCATCAACAGGCGCATGCAGCGAGACGGCCAGCGCCACAGGGCAATCCTGCGACAAACGGTCGATCATGGGCACGACGCCCGAGGTGGACACCGTGACACGGCGGCGCGACAGGCCGTAGCCGTCGTCGTCGAGCATGGTGCGCAAGGCGGGAAGTAACGCGGTGTAGTTCTGCAGCGGCTCACCCATGCCCATCATCACCACATTGGAGATGGCGCGCTCGCCCTCGGCAAGCCCGAGTTCGCGCCGCATGGTGAACTCGGCATGCCAGAGTTGGGCAAGAATTTCCCAGGTCTGCAAATTGCGGCTGAACCCCTGATGACCGGTGGAGCAAAACTTGCAATTCACCGCGCAACCCGCCTGGGATGACACGCACAGCGTGTTGCGCTGCGCCTCGGGAATGAACACCGCCTCGACCGCATTGCCCTGCCCCACATCGAACAGCCATTTCACCGTGCCGTCAGTGGAACGCGACTCGCTCATGACAGGCAGCGCCGCAATCAACGCCTGCTCCCGCAGGAACTGGCGTAGCGGCTTGGCCAAATCGCTCATGGCGTCGAAATCGGCCACGCCTTTCTGATGAATCCAGCGGAAGACCTGCCGCGCGCGGAACGCCGCATGTCCGTGGCGCGCGAGCCAGTCGACCAGCCCGTTGCGGTCGAACTGCAACAGATTGGTGACGGCCTGCGCGTCGGACATGGGAAGCTCGGGACAGGAAGGCAATCAGCGGGAGAAAACCGCCATGGCCGGGAAGAAGAAGGCAATTTCGACCGCAGCGGTTTCCGCAGCGTCAGAGCCGTGCACGGCATTGGCATCGATGCTGTCGGCGAAGTCGGCGCGGATGGTCCCGGCGTCGGCCTTTTTCGGGTCGGTCGCGCCCATCAGATCACGGTTCTTGAGAATGGCGCCTTCGCCTTCAAGCACCTGAATCATCACCGGGCCGGAAATCATGAAATCGACCAGATCCTTGAAAAAAGGACGTGCCTTGTGCACGGCGTAAAACGCCTCGGCTTCTGCGCGCGACAGATGCGCCATGCGAGCGGCGATGACCTTCAGGCCAGCCGATTCAAAACGGGTGTAAATCTGGCCGATCACGTTTTTGGCAACGGCATCGGGTTTGATGATGGAGAGCGTGCGCTCAATGGTCATACTTTGCTCCTGAAATCAAAGGGTTAATCAGTCATTGTAGGGCAGCGCATGCCCTACGCTGCGCCACAGCAAAGCCGATTTTTCGCTTCAGCGCCCGCCGCGGTTGCCACCGCCACCGCCACCGCTGCGTCGGCGTCCGCCAGACGGCCCGCCACCCATGCCGCCACCGCCGCGCTTCGGGCCTGCGTCTTTGTGGATGTAGCCAAAGCTGGTTTTCATGGGGTCGGGCTGGGAATTCTGTGGCTTTCCCCCAGCCTTGCGGCGCGTTTGCGAACCTGGCTTGGCACCCGGGGAGTAGTTGCCTTCGCCGCCGCCCCAGCTATTGCCGCGCACCACCGGGCTCTTGCCGAACAAGGCCTCGACCGTGGTGCGGGCGTAGCTGTCCGGCCCGGGTTGCTGCTGTCCGCCACCCTGCCCCTTGCTGCGCTCACCCCGTCCGCCGCTGCGGTTGTCGTTGCGGCGCTCGCCTGTTTGCTTCTGCCCATTCTGGCGCCGTGGCGGGCGTTCCCCCTGTGCGGCTGCATCGGGGGCTTTGCCTTGCAGCGCCTGCACCACGGATTTGTCGAGTTCGACAAAATCGCCACGGCGCAAGCCCGCAGGCAACACCACGCTGGCGTAGCGCACGCGAATCAGTCGGCTCACGGTCAACCCCACCGACTCGAACATGCGCCGCACTTCGCGGTTGCGGCCTTCGGAGATCACCACGCGCCACCAGCGATTCGCGCCTTCGCCGCCCGCCTCATCGAGGCTGAGGAACTTGGCCGGGCCATCGCCGAGCTGCACACCGCTGAGCAACTCCGCACGCGCCGCTGCGTCGAGCTCACCCAGCACGCGCACCGCGTATTCGCGTTCCGCGCCATAGCTCGGGTGCATCAGCCGGTTGGCCAGATCGCCTGAGGTGGTGAACAGCAGCAGGCCTTCGGTATTGATGTCCAGCCGTCCCACCGCAGTCCACTTGGAACCCTGGAGCTTGGGCAGATGCTGGAATACTGTGGGGCGCCCTTCCGGGTCTTTGAACGAAACGACTTCACCGGTCGGCTTGTGATACGCCAACACCCGCGCCTGCGCGGGACGCAGGCGGCGTTTGATGATCTTGCCGTTGACGCGAATTTGGTCGGTCGGCAGGATGCGCTGGCCCAGGTGTGCCGGCTCGCCGTTCACCGACACGCGCCCGGCCAGAATGAGGTCTTCCATTTCGCGCCGCGAACCCACGCCGCTTTGCGCCAGCACCTTGTGCAGTTTGGGCGCGTCTTCGGCCGGGGCCAGCACACGACGCACGATCGGTGCGGTTTCCGCCGTCTGATCGTAGGTGCCGGAAATCACATCCTGGATTTGCACACCGGCAACGGGTGCCTGCTGCGCCACGGGCAGCTGCGCAGATGCGTTGCCGTCATTCTCGGGATGCGGCGGGCGCGCAGCAGGTTCGCTGCGGCCCGGCTTGCGCGCGCGCGGGGCACGCAAACGCGCCGCGCCCTCCGCCGCAGCGGTCTGGTCGGGCTGCACTTCGACAGGCGACGTCTCGTCCGCCGGGGCACTGGCGGCAGGTTCGGTGGGTTCGGTGGCCAAAGCGGCAACGCTTTCCATCGCCTGCGGCTCGGCGCTGACTGGTTCGACGCTGACTGGCTCGGCCTGCGCTGCGGGGGTTTTGCGCGGTGCGCGCTTTGCTGCTGCGCGGGGCTTGCGCGCCGGCGCTGCAGCGACGGCCGATGGCTCGGTCATTGCGTCCGTGTGCTCGGGTGAAGCGGGAGTCTCGGCCGTGTCGGAAGGGTCGGAAGTGCTCATGGTGCGATCCGTTTGTGTTCAGTCGGTGGGCAACGCGCCGGGCGGCGAACTGCTGCGGGAAAAAGAGGGGGCATGCAGATCGTCGAAGACGGCGGGCGTGGCCTCGTGTTCAGGCTGGACGGGGGCTGCATCCAGCGGATCTTCGGCGGCGCCGAGTTCCGGCAGGCGCTGCTGCAAGCCGTCGAAATTGGGCAGCGCTTCACCACGCTCGCCCAGCGGGGGCAGCATGTCGAGCGCCTTCAGGCCGAGATCGTCGAGAAACTGCTGGGTGGTGGCCAGCAAGGCGGGACGGCCCGGCGCCTCGCGGTGGCCGATCACCTCGACCCAGCCGCGGTCTTCGAGCTGGCGAATGATCTGGGTGTTCACCACCACGCCACGAATGTCTTCTATATCGCCCCGCGTGACCGGTTGACGATAGGCGATGATGGATAAGGTTTCCAGCACGGCGCGCGAGTATTTTTGCGGTTTTTCGGGATAGAGGCGGTCGAGAAAAGGCTGCATCTCGGCACGGCTCTGGAAGCGCCAGCCCTGCGCCAGTTGCGCAAGTTCCATGCCGCGGCCTTGCCAGTCGGCGCGCAGCTCATCGAGCAGCGCCCGCACGGTGTCCGCGGCGATCGTGTCGTCGAACAGGCGTCGCAACTCGGCGACGGACAAAGCTTGGGAAGCGCAGATCAGCGCAGTCTCAAGGACGCGCTTGGCCTCTTGCGTGTTCATAGAGTCCCGGTATGTGGCGGCAGCAGCCGGAAGTCTTCCGTCGTGCCGCAAGTGCCCGAAGGCAGGCGCGGTGTGTGGAAACGATGCGCCCAATGTGTGATTTGCAAAGATTTTAATCCTTGCGGTCGCTCTACTCCGAGGAAAACAAGTCAGGAACTGACCGCGAGTTCCGCGCGCACGGGCGGATAGAACGCGTCGGCATGCAGATCGTGTTCTGACAAACCGCGCTCCAGCAAGGATGCGCTGATGGTCTCGACCATGCCGGGCGGCCCCGCGAGATAGACCTTGGCGCCAGAAAAATCCGCCACCTGATCCAGCAGATAAGCCCCCAGGGGACGATGCACGGCTTGCGGCGGGTCATTCGCCTGCGCCTCGTCCAGCGCGACGTGATAGCGAAAATTGCGATAGGTGCGGCGCATCTGCTCCATCTGCTCCAGCCCGTACAGATCGGCCTGGTTGCGAAACCCGGCGAACAGCACCACGGGTTCGAGCTTGCCGTTGTCCAGCGCGGTCTGCACCACGCTGAGCATGGGGGCCAGACCTGTTCCGCCCCCCACGGCGTACAGCGGGCCTTCGTGACGCGGACGGAAATAGCTCGTCCCCATGGGCCCGCGCACCAGCAACTGGGCACCGGGGCGGATGAGGCTGCCGAGCAGGCTGCTCAAGGCCCCGGTCGGGGTGCGACGGATGTGGAATTCCAGCAGATCGTCATATTCGGCGTCCACCGGGGTGCTGGCCATGGAAAAGTCGCGGGCAACTTCCTGCCCATCCACATCGACCACGATCTGCGCGTATTGCCCTGCGGAGAAGGTGAAGGGAATGCCCTCCATATCGGCAAATTCGATGTGCAACCGGAGCGCGAAAATCTGTTCTGTCAGCGGCTCCAGCGCAACGACACGGCACAGCAACTTGCGTTCTGGGTGCGCGATCAGATCATCGCTGTCGGTCAGGCGGATGGTGATGTCTTGCGTGAGAACGGCGCAACAGGCCAGGATGATGCCGGCCTCTTTCTGCCCATCAGGCAAGGCTTTGGGATCGTATTTTTTCAGCGTGACATCGCCCGATTCCAGCACGCACTTGCACGAGCCGCACTCACCGGATTTGCAGGAATAACGAATGGGAACCTGATGCTTGCGCAGCAATTTGAGCAGGTTGTCATTCGGATCGGCGAGCAGGTCGGTGCCGGACGGCAGGATGTGGACACGGGGCATGAGCGCGACGGAAACGGCAGCTGAGACGAACAACGAAGATGAGCGACTGAAACGCCTGTTGGCTTAAACCGCGACTTCTCCGGTCTCGCCGGTGCGAATACGCACGACCTGCTCGACACTGGTCACGAAAATCTTGCCGTCGCCAATCTTGCCGGTACGCGCCGCCTTCACAATGGCCTCGATGGCACGGTCCACCTGATCGTCCTTGATCACGGCCTCCACCTTGACCTTGGGCAGAAAATCCACCACATACTCGGCGCCGCGATACAGCTCGGTATGCCCTTTTTGCCGCCCGAACCCCTTGACCTCGGTCACCGTCAGGCCAGTCACCCCGATCTCGGCGAGCGCCTCGCGGGCTTCGTCGAGTTTGAATGGTTTGATGATGGCAGTGATGAGTTTCATGTCGGGCTCCTCGTTGTTAGTGATGAAAGCGAAATTTAACCGCTGACGCGCGATGCGGCAGAAATCAGAACGATTCCCGGTATTTTGAGGTGATGGGATAGCGCCAGTCGCGCCCGAAAGCGCGGTGGGTGATGCGGATGCCCGGCGGGGCCTGACGCCGCTTGTATTCGGACAGCTTGAGCAGGTGCACCACCCGCTGCACATCGGCCAGAGCGTAGCCTGCGGCCAGAATGGTTTCGGCGCTCTGGTCCTGCTCCATGTAACGCTGCAGGATGCCGTCGAGCACGTCGTAGGGTGGCAGGCTGTCCTGGTCGGTCTGGTCGGGGCGGAGTTCGGCGCTGGGCGGCCGGGTGATGATGCGCTGTGGAATGACCCCGGCTTCGCCTTGCGCCGCGGCATGGGCATTGCGCCAGCGCGCCAGTTCCCACACCAGGGTTTTGGTCACGTCCTTGATGACTGCAAAGCCACCGGCCATGTCGCCGTAGAGCGTGGCGTAACCCATCGCCATCTCGCTCTTGTTGCCCGTGGTCAGCACAATGCGACCACTATTGTTCGACAGGCCCATGAGCCGGGTGCCGCGACTGCGCGCCCGGCTGTTTTCCAGCGTGGTGTCGCCGGGGTGCTGCCGCAGCAGCGGGCCCAGCGTGGCGCGAAACGCATCGAACAGCGGTGTGATGGGCAGCACGTCGTACTGCACGCCCAGGCGCCGCGCCATCTCGGCGGCGTCGTCGAGGGATATCTGCGCGGTGTACTGCGACGGCATCATCACCGCGCGCACTTTGTCCGCGCCGAGCGCATCCACGGCAATGGCCAGCACCAGCGCCGAATCCGCCCCGCCTGACAGGCCGATGAGAGCGCCCGGAAAGCCGTTCTTGCCAAGATAGTCGCGCACCCCGAGCACCAGCGCGGCGTACACCTCGGCGTGGTCGGGCTGGAGTGCCGTAACGTGGGCCGGCACCTGCTTGAGCACAGCGCCCGCGGCCACATCGACCAGCAGAATGTCCTCGGCAAACTGCGGCGCGCGCGCCACCAGTTCACCCGCGCGGTCGAGCACGAAAGAAGCGCCATCGAACACGATTTCGTCCTGCCCGCCCACCATTTGCGACGCCACCAGCGCCATCTCGTTTTCCAGACAGCGCTGGCGCATCACCCGCTCACGCTCCAAAGTCTTGCCGCGGTGATAGGGCGATGCGTTGAGCACCAGCAGCACCTGCGCCCCCGCCGCCCTAGCCTCGCGCGGCGCGTGCGGCAGCCAGGCGTCCTCACAGATGTTGATGCCGAAGTGCGTCCCCCCGGCCTCGAATACCACCGCCTGATCGCCCGGCGCGAAATAGCGGCGCTCATCAAACACCTGATAGTTAGGTAACGCGTGTTTGCAGTAGGTGGCCTCCACCACGCCGCCACGCAGCAGCGACGCGGCATTGCAGGCCACGGCCTGCTGGGTGGACGCCAGACGCGGTGCGTCCGCCCCAGCCAGCGCCAGCGGATGGCCGACGACCAGCGCCAAATCCGGCAAGTCCGACAGGTCATGGGCAAGCTGCTTCAATGCGTCTGCACTGGCGCTGAGAAACGCCGGACGCAGCAACAAGTCTTCCGGGGGATAGCCAGTGAGCGCCAGTTCCGGCGTGAGCAGCACCTGCGCACCCAGCGCATGGGCGCGACGTGCCAAGTGGGCGATCTGCGCGGCGTTTCCGGCCAGATCGCCCACAACCGGGTTGCACTGCAAAACAGCGAGTCGAATGGTCATGAGTGAGGATTTTCGCACCGAGTTGCTTGACGCGGTCAGCGCGCTGCCCGCCGACGAATGGGACGGCCTGGCCCACGCCACCCCGGGCACCACGCCATTCCAGCGACATGCCTGGCTGAGCGCACTGGAGCACAGCGGCTGCGTCGGCGCGGGAACCGGCTGGCAGCCTGTCGTGCTGGCCCTGCGCGACAGCGACAAACAACTCGCCGCCGTCTGCGCGCTGTATGTGAAATCGCACTCGTATGGCGAGTATGTGTTCGACTGGGCCTGGGCGCGCGCCTATGCTGAACACGGCCTGCCCTACTACCCCAAGCTGCTGCTCGCCGTGCCCTTCACCCCGGTGGGCGGCGCCAAACTGCTGGGCCGCGATGCAGCCGCGCGCAAAGCTCTGTTGCACAGCATTCTGGAGGTCACCAAGCGCAGCGGATTCAGCTCCTTCCACGCCCTGTTTCTCGATCCACAGGAAACACACTGGGCCGACACGCTCAAACTACTGCCGCGCACCACCATTCAGTTCCACTGGCGCAACCCACCCGGCGAGGGCGCCGCGCCCTGGGCGGATTTCGCCGCGTTTCTCGCCAGCCTGCGGCATGACAAACGCAAAAAAATCCGCCAGGAACAACGCCAGGTGCGCGATGCTGGTGTGACGTTTCGCGCACTCCATGGCACGCAGATCACGCCAGCGGATTGGGCCTTCTTCACCCGCTGCTACGACACCACCTATGCCCTGCATGGCTCTTCGCCCTACCTGACCCACGCGTTTTTTCAGGCGATAGGCAACGACATGCCCGCGCATTGCCTGCTGTTCGTGGCGGAACGCGGCGGCACGCCCATTGCCAGTTCGCTCGTTCTGCTCGATCCGCAGGCGCGCATCGCCTATGGGCGCTATTGGGGCGCGGTCGAGCATGTGCCGGCGCTGCATTTCGACGCCTGCTACTACCAGCCCATAGCCTGGTGTCTGGAGCACGGCTACACCACCTTCGAGGGCGGCGCGCAGGGGGAGCACAAAATGGCGCGCGGGTTGCAACCCGTGGCCACCCAGTCCGCCCACTGGCTGGCGCACCCGCAATTCGCCCGGGCGGTAGAAGACTATCTGGAACGCGAATCCGCCGCCCTCGCAGAGCATCAGCACAGCCTGCAGGAACGGCTGCCTTTCAAAGAGGTGCAGTAAAGCAATCCGACGCGGCACATCAGGCGCGTTGCAGGAGCTGCTTTTCAACAAAGGCCAGCAAGCCCGCGCTGGCCTGCTCCACCAGATCGAGCACGCGCTCGAAGTCGCGCTCGGTGCCGTAGTACGGATCGGGCACTGCGGCCACCGGCGCCTGCGGCGCAAAGCTCAAAAACAGTCGGCAGCGCGCGGCATATTGCGGCGGACACAGCTGCTCCAGCAGGGCAAGATTGTCCCAGTCCATCGCCAGCAGCAGATCGAAACGCGAAAAATCCGCCTCCTCCACTGCGCGGGCGCGCAGGCCGGAGAGGTCGTAGCCCCGTTCCTTGGCATGGCGCTGACTGCGGCGGTCCGGCGCTGAGCCGACGTGGAATGCGTGCGTCCCTGCGGAATCGATCTGCACCCGTTTTTCCAGCCCGGCCGCCCGCACCTTGGCGCGAAACACGCCTTCGGCAGTCGGCGAGCGGCAGATATTGCCCATACAGACGAACAGCACGGAAAAGTTGGACATGACGGAGCGGAACGGCGCGGAGGAACGGCGGATAGAGCACATTATCCGATGGCAGCGCCAGCCGTTTTGCAAATTCTGTGAAGTCGTGTCAACCGATCCGTCCGCGTGCGCATTAAATCCTCGATCCGGTTTGGATCGTTTCCATCCAAAATTTTTTGAAAGACCATTCCATGAAGAAAATCGTTGCCGTCCTGTTCGCTTCCCTGTTCGCCACCGTGGCCATGGCGCAAACCCCGGCTCCCGCCGCTCCTGAGGCCGCCAAGCCCGAAGCCCACAAGGAAATGAAAAAAGAACATCACAAAGCCGAACACCACAAGAAAGAGCACCACAAGAAGGCTGAACACAAGGAAATGAAAAAAGAAGAGCACAAGGCCCAGTAAGACCTGCCGCTCTGAAGCGAACGGTCGCCAACGCGGCTTACGCCCAGAAAAATCCCCCGCAGCCGCATGGTTCCGGGGGATTTTTTCATTCCGTGGACAGTCGCTGCGCAAGCGGCGTCGCGCGGGGCGCACTCTTGAAATCCGTCCAGACACCCCCACGATGGAAAGGTCATTTCTTTCTTCGCCTTTCCGCACCATGCAGACAGATCCCCAGACTCCTCCTTCCGCAGACCCGCAAGCCGCCGAGGGTGCGCCGCATCAGGACTTGATTGCCGAGCCCGTGCTGCTTGATGAATTGGCGCAGGCGCAGGACGAAATCAGCAAACTCAACGACCAGCTCCTGCGCGCCCGCGCCGAGGTGGAAAACATCCGCCGACGCGCTGAAGACGAAACCGCCAAGGCGCGCAAGTTTGCGGTGGAAAGCTTTGCCGAATCCATGCTTCCCGTCAAGGACAGCCTGGAAGCCGCGCTGGCCGACACCAGCGGCAAACCCGAGGTGCTCAAGCAGGGCGTGGAGCTCACGCTGAGCCAGCTCAAGTCCGCCTTCGAGCGCAACCGCCTGCTGGAAATCGCCCCGGCCGTCGGCGATAAATTCGACCCCGCGGTGCACCAGGCCATTTCGGTGCAACCCGCCGAGCAACCGGCGGGCACCGTGGTTTCGGTGCTGCAAAAGGGCTATCGCATCGCCGACCGCACTTTGCGCCCCGCACTGATCACTGTGGCGCAATAAATCCGGCAATCCACCCACCTGCATGCTGCGCAGGCTTGAATTCGCAGCAGACCTCCCTATTTAGTCAGCAGTTAGAAATCAGCGCCACGCGGCGCGGCACAAACGGAGAAATTCCATGGCAAAAATCATCGGCATCGACCTCGGCACCACCAACTCCTGCGTGGCGGTGATGGAAGGCAATACGCCCAAGGTCATTGAAAACAGTGAAGGCGCACGCACCACGCCGTCCATCGTGGCCTATATGGAGGACGGCGAAATTCTGGTCGGCGCCTCGGCAAAGCGCCAGTCGGTCACCAACCCCCGGAACACCCTGTACGCGGTGAAGCGCCTGATCGGCCGCAAGTTTGCCGAAAAGGAAGTGCAAAAAGACATCGATCTGATGCCTTACACCATCACCAAGGCGGATAACGGCGACGCTTGGGTGGAAGTGCGCGGCAAGAAGCTCGCGCCGCCGCAGATCAGCGCCGAAGTGCTGCGCAAGATGAAAAAGACGGCGGAAGACTACCTGGGTGAAGAAGTCACCGAGGCCGTGATCACCGTGCCCGCCTACTTCAACGACAGCCAGCGCCAGGCCACCAAGGACGCGGGCCGGATCGCCGGCCTGGACGTGAAGCGCATCATCAACGAACCCACCGCGGCGGCACTGGCCTTCGGCCTGGACAAGCACGGCAAGGGCGACCGCAAGATCGCCGTGTATGACCTGGGCGGCGGCACCTTCGACGTGTCCATCATCGAAATCGCCGATGTGGACGGCGAAAAGCAGTTCGAGGTGCTCTCCACCAATGGTGACACCTTCCTCGGCGGCGAAGACTTCGACCAGCGCATCATCGACTACATCATTACCGAGTTCAAAAAGGAGCAAGGCGTCGATCTGAGCAAGGACGTGCTCGCGCTGCAGCGCCTCAAAGACGCGGCGGAAAAGGCCAAGATCGAGCTGTCGAGTTCCACCCAGACCGAGATCAACCTGCCCTATGTCACGGCGGACGCCTCCGGTCCGAAGCACCTGAACCTCAAGCTCACCCGCGCAAAGCTGGAGTCGCTGGTGGAAGAGCTGATCGAGCGCACCATTGCGCCCTGCCGCACCGCCATCACCGATGCCGGCGTGAAGGTGAGCGACATTGACGATGTGATTTTGGTCGGCGGCATGACCCGTATGCCCAAGGTGCAGGACAAGGTCAAGGAGTTTTTCGGCAAGGAGCCGCGCAAGGACGTGAACCCCGACGAGGCCGTGGCCGTGGGCGCAGCCATTCAGGGCTCGGTGCTGGCTGGCGACCGCAAGGACGTGCTGCTGCTCGACGTCACCCCGCTGTCTCTGGGCATCGAGACCATGGGCGGCGTGATGACCAAGATGATCACCAAGAACACCACCGTGCCGACCAAGCACGCGCAGGTCTATTCCACGGCGGACGACAACCAGCCGGCCGTGACGATCAAG
>JAFGXB010000253.1 GCA_016936875.1 Burkholderiaceae bacterium
GCTGCCAGCCCGGCCACCACCAGCCCGGCGGAGGCGCGCAGGTCGGTGGCCATGACCGTGGCACCCGAGAGTTGCGGCACGCCGCGCACCAGGCAGGTGTGACCATCGACATCAATCTGTGCCCCCAGACGCATGAGCTCCTGCACATGCATGAAGCGATTTTCGAAAATGGTTTCTGTGATGCGTGCGGTGCCCTCGGCCAGACAGTTCACCGCCATGAACTGCGCCTGCATGTCGGTGGCAAAGCCGGGATATTCCGTGGTGCGCACCGAGACAGCGCGCGGGCGCCCGCCCGCAAGCGCATCGGCGCGCAGGCGAATCCAGTCGGCGCCCGTCTCGATCTGCGCCCCGGCTTCCCGCAGCTTGTCGAGCAAGGCATCCTGGTGTGTGGGCTCGGCGCCTTGCACCGTGACATCACCGCGCGTGGCCAGCGCCGCGCACAGAAAGGTGCCTATCTCGATGCGATCGGCAATGATGCGGTGCTGCGCGCCGTGCAGGCGCTCCACGCCCTGAATGCGGATCTGCGAGGTGCCGTCGCCGCTGATCTGCGCGCCCATTCCGCGCAGCATCTGCGCCAGATCGATGACCTCCGGCTCGCGCGCGGCATTCTCGATCAGTGTTTCGCCTTCAGCCAGCGCCGCGGCCATCATCAGGTTTTCGGTGCCGGTCACGGTCACCATATCGGTGGTGATGCGCGCACCGCGCAGCCGTCCCGACGGCGTGTCCACGCGGGCGACGATGTACCCATGCTCCACCACAATCTCCGCCCCGAGCGCCTGCAAGCCCTTGATGTGCTGATCGACCGGGCGCGCGCCAATGGCGCAGCCCCCGGGCAGACTCACCCGCGCCTGGCCGAAGCGCGCCAGCAAAGGCCCCAGCACCAGAATCGAGGCGCGCATGGTCTTGACGAGGTCGTAAGACGCTTCGTAATGATGCACCCCGGCGGCCTCGATATGGATCTGATCCGCCTCCTGCACGACCTGCGCGCCCAGGCTGCGCAGCAGCTTGGCCAGGGTGCGCACATCCATGAGTTGCGGCGCGTTGCGCAGCAGCACCGGATCGGCAGTCAACAGCGCCGCGGCCATTAGCGGCAGCGCGGCGTTTTTCGCCCCGCTGGCCTGCACCACGCCGCGCAGCGCACGCTGCCCGGTGATTTTGAGTTTGTCCATGACGACCTTCAGGCCCGCAGTCTTGCTCTGCCGGGCGAGCACGCATTGGCGCGTGCGAAAAGTGAAAGATTTTAGGCGCTTGGCAAGGCCGCGAATTCTTGCGGGGTGAGCGTTTTCATCGACAGCGCGTGAATTTCAGCGCGCATGCGCTCGCCCAGTGCGGCGTAGACCAGTTGATGGCGCTGCACCCGGCTGCGCCCGTCAAACGCCGCGCTGACGATGGTGGCGTAAAAATGCTGGCCGTCGCCCTCGACCTGCAAATGGCTGCAGTCCAGCCCGGCGGCGATGTAGCGGTGGAGGTCTTGCGGGGTCGGCAGGGACATGTTCAATTCCGAAGTTTGGTGCCGCGAACCAGCATCAGTAAAGCGATGCCGCCGCACAGCAGATTGCCCAGCAGCGCCGCCAGCAGGCTGATCCAGGGCGAGACATCGCCCGAGCCGAAAAAACCGTAGCGAAAACCGTCGATCAGGTAGAAAAACGGGTTCAGGTGCGACGCCGCCTTCCAGAAACCGGGCAAGCTGTGCACTGAGTAGAACACGCCGGAGAGGAAGGTCGCCGGGGTGATGATGAAGTTCTGGAACGCCGCCATCTGGTCGAATTTTTCCGCCCAGATGCCGGCAATCAGCCCCAGCGCGCCCAGCATGCTGGCGCCCAGGATGGCGAACACCAGAATCCACAGCGGGTAGACAAAGGTCAGCGGCACGAACCACACCGTCACCAGCAACACCCCCGCACCGACGATCAGCCCGCGCAACACTGACGCGCCGACATAGGCGACAAACAGCTCCCAGGGACGCAAAGGCGACAGCAGCACGAACACCAGATTGCCGGTGATCTTGGACTGGATGAGCGATGAGGACGTGTTGGCAAAGGCGTTCTGCAACACGCTCATCATCATCAGCCCGGGGATAAGGAAAGCCGTGTAGGGAACATGGCCGAACACCTGCATGTGCGCGGTGAAGGCGTGCGAAAAAATGAGCAGATACAGCAAGGCAGTCACCACGGGCGCGGCCACGGTCTGAAAGCCCACTTTGAGAAAACGCTGCAATTCCTTTTGCAGCAGGGTGTGCAGGCCAGTCATCGCGCGGCTCCGATCAGTTCGAGAAACACGTCTTCAAGATCGGCGCGGCGCAGTTCCAGTTCATCGATCTCGCAGCCCGCTTGGCGCAGCGCCGCCAGCGTGTGCTCGACGTCCTGCGCGCCGCGCACCGACAGCGCCACACGCCCGCCCTGCTCCACCCCCATGTCCGCAGGCAGCTGGCCTTTGAGCAGACGGAAATGCAGCACCGACGACGCGAAGCGCTGCAGCAGCGCATCGGTGCGGTCGAGCGCGACGACCTTGCCGCTCTTGATCACGGCAATGCGCTTGCACAGCGCCTGGGCCTCTTCGAGGTAATGCGTGGTGAGCAGCACGGTGTGGCCTTCGGTGTTGAGCCGGGCGATGAACTCCCAAAGCGACTGGCGCAGTTCCACATCCACCCCGGCGGTCGGCTCGTCGAGCACGATGACCTGGGGGCGATGCACCAGCGCCTGCGCCACCATCACGCGGCGCTTCATGCCACCGGACAGCGCCCGCATGTTTTTATCGGCCTGCGCAGAGAGCCCGAGGTTGTGCAGCAGTTCGTCAATCCACAAGTCGTTGCGCCGAAAACCGAAATAGCCCGACTGGATACGCAGCACCTGCCGCACGGTGAAAAACGGATCGAACACCAATTCCTGTGGCACCACGCCCAGCAAGCGGCGCGCCGCGGCGGCGTCGCGTTGCACGTCGTTCCCTTGCACCAGCACATGCCCGGATGTGGGACGCGTGAGTCCGGCAAGCATGCTGATCAGCGTGGTTTTTCCCGCCCCATTGGGACCGAGCAAACCAAAAAATTCGCCTTGCGCAATATCGAGCGCAACGCCATCGACCGCGGTCTGCTGGCCATATTGCTTGACCACGCGATCAAAGGAAACCGCAGCGGAAATCGACATCATCGGAGCCATGAAAAAGGCCTGCGCGGACCGACGCAACGCGTCAGCCGCCGCAGGCGCGGTGTGTTCAGGAATGCGCGCTGGGCGCGTCAAAAAGGAAATCCAGGCCGTAGGCCGCCGCCAGATCGCGCAAACGCTGTGGGGCGGCGCGCACTTCAAGCCGCTGTTGCGGCGCGTCGCGGCGCAGTTCGAGCAGGCAGGCAAGCGCCGCCGAGTCAAAGGTCTGGAGCGCACCGGCATCAACCACCCACGGCGCGGGCGATGCGGCCAGCGCAGCCAGCGCCCGACGCCGCAGGACAACGGCGGTATCGAGCGTCAGGTCGGCGGGCAATGCAAAGGCGGACATCTTGGCAACAACCGGCTCAGCCCGCAGCCTTGGCTTGCGCCAGGTTCTGGTTTTTTTCCTTGAGCGTGGCGATCAGGCCGTCAAGGCCTTTTTGCCCGATTTCCTGAGCAAACACGCTGCGATAGTTGTCGACCAGCCAGATGCCCATGACGTTGACATCGGTGATTTTCCAGCCAGCCGGGGTGCTTTCCAGGCGATAGTCGAGTTGCAGTGGCTCGCCGTTGTTGATCACGCGGGTGCGCACCGTCACATCTTGTGCATCCGCCGGCTCGCGGTACGGCAGCAGCTTGACCTTCTGATCCTTGATCTGCTTGACCGCACCGGCGTAGGTGTAGACCAGCAGTTGCTTGAATTGCTGCTCCAGCGCCGTGCGCTGCGCGGGCGTGGCTTCACGCCAGTAGCGGCCAACGGCGCTTTGTGTGATTTTCTGGAAGTCCACGTTCGGCAGGATTTTGTTCTCGACGAACTGCATCACCACCTCGGGATTGCCAGAGCGCAGTTTGGGGTCCTGCTGCACATCGCGAATGATCTCGTTGGACATGGTCTCGATCAGTTGCGGCGGGGTCTGCGCGTCCGCCGCACGGGCGGCCACGGGCAGGCTCGCCATCAGCGCAACGCTAAACAGGGAAAAAGTCAGGAAAAGGCGTCGAAGCATCGGAGGTTTTCCAGTATTGATGTTGTTGTGGATTAACGCGCCATCACCCCGCAGGATGACAGGGCGTTCGATCAGGGCGTGGCGGCGTCCGTCTTTGCCGCGCTGGCGGCCTCGGACGGCGCCTTGGATGCTGCGCTCAGCATGCCGCCATTCACCGGGGCATCGCTGTATTTCGCCAGGGGATTGGGCTCTCCCAGATCGATGATGGGACGGTCTCGCGCCTCTTCCACCTGCGACTTGCGGCGTTGTTCGTAAGCGCTGCGGGTGAAGACGTAGGGATCGAGCGCAATCTGGTCGAACAGGTTGGAAGCGTTGAGCAGATTGGCGCGGGTGTTCACCAGGTTCAGCGCCAGCGCGCCATAGCTGGCGCTGGGCGGACTGATTTGCGCTGTTGGCCCATACGCCAGGAACACGCCGGTGCCGACCGCATCGCGCACCGTGCTCGGCCCGTAGAACGGCAGCACCACATACGGCCCGGAGCCCACGCCCCAGCGCGCCAGAGTGAGGCCAAAATCGTTCGGATGTTTGTAAATCCCCATCTCGGTGGCGATGTCCAGAGTGCCGAACAACCCGAACACCGAGTTGACGCCCACGCGCATGAAGGTGCTCAAACCGTCGTGCACATTGCCCTGAAGGAAGTCATTGGTCATCGACCACATGTCGCCGAAATTGCCAAAGAAATTGGTGACGCCATGACGAATGGGCGTGGGCGTGATGTCTTTGTACCCCGTTGCCACCGGCTTGAGCACTGCCCGGTCTACCTTGTCGTTGATGGTGAACATCGCACGGTTATACGGCTCAAGCGGGTCTTGCGGGTTGTGTGTGGCACAGCCAGCCAGGAGGAGCAAACCCAGCCCCGAAAATAGTTGCGACAGACGGCTCATTTGCCATCTCCTGCGCCGCTGGACGCCGCCTTGTTGTAGAGAAACTGACCAATCAGATTCTCCAGCACCACGGCCGACTGGGTGTTGCGAATGACCGAGCCATTGACGAGGTTCTTTTCGCTGCCGCCAGGACTGAAGTCGATGTACTGATCGCCCAGCAATCCGGCCGTGAGAATCTTGGCCGAGGTATCGGTCGGAAACTTGAACCGTTGGTCGATGGCCATGTGCACGTCAGCCTGGAAGGTCTGGTTGTCAAAGGTGATGGAAGTCACGCGGCCGACCACGACCCCCGCGCTTTTGACTGGCGCATCGGATTTCAAGCCGCCAATATTGTCAAAGCGGGCTGTCACCGTATAGGTCGGCCCCCAATTGATCTGCAGCAGGTTGCCCGCCTTGAGCGCCAGGAACAGCAAAGCCGCCGCGCCCAGCACGACCAGAATACCCACCCAAAGATCTGTTTTTCGTTGATTCATTTGCGACAACTCCAGGGCCTCATGCCCTCAGGTGCTGAACATCATGGCGGTCAGCACAAAATCCAGTGCCAGTACCGCCAGCGAAGCGATGACCACAGTGCGCGTTGTGGCGCGGGAAACGCCTTCCGGCGTGGGCTGACTGCGCCAGCCCTGCAGCAGGGCAATGAAGGTCACGGCCAGGCCAAACACCGCGCTTTTGATCACGCCGTTGCCCACATCCTTGAACACATCGACCCCGCTTTGCATCTGCGACCAGAACTGGCCGGAGTCCACACCGATCATCAACACCCCAACGACATACCCGCCCATGATGCCAACGGCGCTGAATACTGCGGCCAGCAGGGGCATGACAATCACACCAGCCCAGAAGCGCGGCGCCAGCACCCGCACCACAGGATCGACTGCCATCATTTCCATTGCCGCAATCTGCTCACCCGCTTTCATCAGGCCGATCTCGGCCGTGAGCGAGGTGCCCGCGCGGCCAGCAAACAGCAGCGCCGTGACCACCGGCCCAAGTTCACGCACCAGAGACAACGCCACCAGCACCCCAAGCGCGCTGGATGAGCCGTAGCGCGACAAGGTGTAGTAGCCCTGCAGGCCCAGCACAAAGCCGACGAACAGCCCGGACACGGCGATGATGCCCAGGGACAGATTACCGAGAAAATACATCTGCTGAATCAGCAGGCTGGGGCGCATGAACACCCGCCCGACGAGCAACAGCAATCGCGCGAACAGCCGCGCGGCGTAGCCGAGATCTGACAGGAGCTTGCGCACACCGGCGCCGATGGAGATCAGCCTGTCGGTGACCATCATGCGCGCTCCTTGCGTCCCGCCGCCGCGGGCCGCAGAAAATCTGCGGCAACATCGGCCGCCGGGTAATGAAAATGCACCGGACCGTCCGGCTCGCCGCGCACGAACTGATGCACCAGTGGATCGGCGCTCTCGCGCATCTGCTGCGGCGTGCCGTGGGCAATCAAACTGCCATTGCCCAGGATGTAAACGTAATCGGCAATATCGAAAGTCACTTCGACATCGTGCGACACCACGATGCTCGTCAGACCCAGCGCGTCATTGAGACTGCGAATCAGCCGCGCGGAGATGCCCAGCGAAATCGGATCGAGACCGGCGAAAGGCTCGTCATACATGACCAGCGCCGGGTCGAGCGCGATGGCGCGCGCCATTGCCACGCGCCGCGCCATGCCGCCTGAGAGTTCAGCGGGGGTCAGGTCGCGCGCGCCGCGCAAGCCAACCGCGTTGAGCTTCATCAGCACCAGATCACGAATCATGGAAGCCGGCAGATTGGTGTGCTCGCGCAACGGAAACGCCACGTTGTCGAAAACGCTCATATCGGTGAACAGCGCCCCAAACTGGAACAACATGCCCATGCGTCGTCGCATGGCAAAAACCTGATCTTGCCGCGCGCTCGCCAGGTCTTGCCCCTCGAACCGCACCGAGCCCCGCTGCGGCTTCACCTGCCCACCGATGAGTCGCAACAGTGTGGTCTTGCCACCGCCAGATGCGCCCATGACCGCGACCACCCGGCCCCGGGTGATGGTCATATCGATATTGCGCAGAATCAGGCGCTCGCCATAGCCGAAATCGAGCGCGTCGATTTGGACAATGGCAGGGGCGGAAAACACGGGCATAGGTTCGGGAGATGCTGCTTTCAACAGCAGGCGACAACGCACCACCCAGACTTCAGGCGGGCAAGTTGAATTTGAGACAGCGCCTGATTCTAGGGATTTCCCGATTCGCCCGCCGAACCGCGCCAAACGTCTGCGCGGTAGCATCAGCTTGGTTTCAGAGCCATCCCTGAATCTGCCTGCTGTCCCTTCACACCACTGCACTCAAGAACACGCGGCGCACATGCCCGGACCGACCGCCACATTCTGGAACGAACGATTCCGCACCCACACCACCGGCTGGGATCGCGGCGGCGTTCATCCGCAACTGCTGCGCTGGCTATCCACTGGCGAGCTGCAACCCTGCCGCATTCTGGTGCCAGGATGCGGAGCAGGCCACGAAGTTTTGCACCTGGCCGCTGCGGGGTTCGAAGTCACTGCGCTGGATTACGCCGAACAAGCGGTCCATCTGGTGCGGCAGCGCCTGGACGAAAACGGCTTGTGTGCGGAGGTCTTGCAAGCGGATGTGCGCCATTGGGACGCGCCGCAACCGTTTGACGCCATCTGGGAACAGACTTGCCTGTGTGCGCTTTACCCGGACGATTGGAGCCTGTACGCGCAGCGTCTGCATCGCTGGCTAACACCGCAGGGGCGCCTGTTTGCGCTGTTCATGCAATCCGCCAAACCCGGCGCGGATGAAGGCTGGATTCAGGGGCCACCCTATCACTGTGACATCCTGGCCATGCGCGCACTCTTTCCGTCGGGCCAGTGGCAATGGCCCAAACCGCCTTACCCGCGCCTCCCACACCCCGGTGGATCAGCTGAGCTGGCGCTCGTCCTGACTCCCAACGGAGTCGGGACGGAGGATGCGGTTCTGCTCTGAAGACTTGCCTGCAGGCTGGGACGCTTTTGCGCCCGTTCGGGCGTTCGGGCAGCGAAACTCCCAGGCGCGCAGTTTGTTCTGGTCAAGAATTTCCACGCCGCCGTATTGCAAATGCAGAACGCCGTCCGCCTCCAGCCGTTGAAACGCCTGGTTCACCCGCTGGCGCGATAAATTGCAAAGCTGCCCGATTTCTGACTGGGTGACACGCAGTGCACCGCCATTCGCCCCGGCGAGCGGGTGAAATAAATGACGCAAGGTTCGCGCAACAATCGATTCCGCCCCGCCCTGATGATCATCAAGCGCCTGCAAGGTCATCAGTTCGAGACGATCGTTGAGCTGCTGCAGCAAATAATGGCTAAAGGCGATATTGCGCTCCAGCAGCCAAAGAAATGTCTCCCGCGGAACCAGTGCCAATTCACAATCCCTGATGGCAATGGCCTCATAACGCCAGACCCCTTGCCGCATCAGCGTGCCTTCGCCAAACCACCCGCCAGCGCCGACGCCGGAATAAACCAGCGGTTTTCCGCTCACCGTCGTGACAGTGAATTTGGCTAGACCGGAAATCACACCAGTCCAGTGCAAAGCGGCCATGCCATACCGCTGCAAGGGTTCACCAACCCGCACGGCCTGGTAATTCACCTCAGAAACTACCCGCGCCTTCTCACCCGGCTGCAAACGCCCCCACCAGCCGCTACGCGCCGCCCAAACTGGAATTTTGCAGTCGTTCATTGCATCGTCGTCAAAGTGAGACTCTATGCTCGTCATTTTCGGCCACTACGGACATCACAACGTGTAACCGTCATGACTGAACGAAAACGCAAAGATAAAAAACCGGAGAATTCCCCGGTTTTTGTTCTACCACGGCGCAAGCACCACGCCTGATGACGCCTTGCGAAATCCGCACAGATCAAATCAGGAAAGAATCCTTGCTCTTGCCGCCATCTACCGCACTTTGCAACCAGCGGGGCATCTTGCCTCGTCCGGTCCAGGTTTCGCCGGTTTGCGCGTTACGATATTTCGGCGCAACCGTCGACCCTTTTGAGGATGCCCCTGCACGACGTGAACCGAGATCCGCCAGGGTAATCCCGTATTCGTCCATTTTGGCGCGAATATCCGCCACGACGGCGGAAATCTCGGCCTTGCGCTGGGCCTCGGCCTGTTGTTTGAGGGCTTCAATCTGGGTTTGCAATTCTTTATACGTTGCCATGCGCACTTGCTCCTGTCGTTGGAAGTTGAAACGTAGCGCATCATACGACAAACTCTCAAATGAAAAAGCCCGCATCAAGCGGGCTTATCAAACAACGTGAAACGCGCTGGCAATTATTCGATTGCCTTGGTGATATCTTCCACCACCTTTTTCGCATCGCCAAAGACCATCATGGTCTTGTCCATGTAAAACAACTCATTGTCCAGACCCGCATATCCAGCGGCCATGGACCGCTTGTTGACGATGACGGTTTTCGCCTTGTAAGCCTCAAGTATCGGCATACCGGCAATGGGAGATTTTGGATCGGTTTTTGCAGCTGGGTTGACCACATCGTTGGCACCAAGAATCACTGCGACATCCGCCTGCCCGAATTCAGGATTGATGTCGTCCATCTCAAACACCTGGTCATAAGGAACCTCTGCTTCGGCGAGCAACACATTCATGTGGCCGGGCATACGGCCAGCGACTGGATGAATGGCGTATTTCACCTTGACGCCATGCTCGGTGAGTTTCTGCGCCAGTTCCTTGACTGCATGCTGCGCACGGGCCACAGCCAAACCATAACCCGGCACGATGATGACAGTCTCTGCGTTGGACAGCAGGAAGGCAGCGTCATCCGCACTGCCGGATTTAACCGCGCGCTGCTGGGTTTGCGCGCCACTACTCGATGCCTCTGCGCCAAAACCGCCCAGAATCACGCTGATGAACGAGCGATTCATCGCCTTGCACATGATGTAGCTCAGAATCGCACCGGAAGAGCCCACCAGCGAGCCGGCAATGATGAGCATATTGTTTTCGAGCGAAAAACCAATGCCTGCAGCAGCCCAGCCGGAGTAACTGTTGAGCATGGACACGACCACTGGCATATCCGCGCCGCCAATCGGAATAATGATCAGCACGCCGAGGATAAATGCCAGCGCCATCATGATGAGAAACGGCGTCCAGGACAGCGTGGAGAAGAACCAGATGCCGCAAGCGACCGCGCCCAGTCCAATGATCAGATTCACCCAATGCTGCGCGGGAAAACGCACGGGCGCGCCTTGAAACAGCCGGAATTTATAGCGCCCAGACAATTTGCCAAAGGCGATGACAGACCCACTGAACGTCACGGCGCCGATGATGGTGCCAATGAACAGTTCAATGCGATTACCCGGCGGGAGCGGATCACCCGCCGCCTGGACAATGCCGAACGCATGCGGCTCGGCCACGGCAGCCACGGCGATGAACACCGCCGCCAGGCCGATCATGCTGTGCATGAAGGCGACCAGTTCGGGCATTTTGGTCATTTCAACCCGGTTGGCCATCACCGCGCCGATCCCGCCGCCAACCACCAGACCGAGGAGCACATAGCCCAGGCCGAGCGCCCCGGCATCCCCCCCGATTTTGATGATCAGCGCCACCGTAGTGACGACGGCGATGCCCATGCCGACCATGCCAAACACATTCCCGCGTCGGCTGGTTGTCGGGTGCGACAACCCCTTGAGCGCCTGAATGAAAAAGACCGCTGCCAGCAAATACAGCAGGGTGACCAGATTCATGCTGAGAGTCATACCTTGATTCCTTGGTGCTGCGCGCGGGTTGTATTGCGCCGAAATAAGCCGATAAAGCCCATTGCGTTCAGATCAACCGCGACAGATAGCCGTTTAGCCGTTTGGATATTGTTATTTCTTGTCGCCGGTTTTTTTCTTGAACATGGCCAACATACGCCGCGTCACGAGAAAACCGCCAAACACATTCACCGCGGCCAACGCCACGGCCAGCGTGCCCATGATCTTGCCCAGGGGCGTCACGGTCAAGGCGGCTGCGAGCATGGCGCCAACGATGATGATGGCGGAGATTGCATTGGTGACCGCCATCAGTGGGGTGTGCAGCGCCGGAGTGACATTCCACACAACGTGATAGCCAACATAAATTGCGAGGACAAAAATGGTGAAGTTGATCACCAGGGGAGAAATTTCATGCATGGTGCAGTCCTTGATAACGAATGAAATGGATTGCGCGGCGCGTTTCAGGCTGTTTTACGCAGCAATTGCCCGTCGCGGCACATCAGGCAGGCGGCAACGATGTCGTCTTCCATATTCACCACAAAGCCTTTTTCCTTGTCGAATACCAACTTGAGAAAATCCAGCACATTACGCGCATACAGCGCCGATGCATCCGCCGCGACCAAGGCGGGAAGGTTGGTTTCTCCCACCAGCGTCACCCCATGCTTGACCACGGTTTTTCCGGCCTCGGTCAGCGGGCAGTTACCGCCTTGCGCTGCCGCCATGTCAATAATCACAGCACCCGGCTTCATGGACCTGACCATGTCTTCGGTAATCAGGACCGGCGCGCGACGGCCGGGGATGAGTGCGGTGGAGATGACGACATTGGCCTGCTTCACCCGCTCGGCGACTTGTGCCGCCTGACGCTGCATCCAGCTCGCGGGCATCGGGCGCGCATAGCCGCCCACACCTTGCGCAATATCGCGCTCCTCATCCGTTTCAAACGGCACGTCGATGAATTTGGCGCCCAATGATTCGACCTGCTCTTTCACCGCCGGCCGCACGTCAGAGGCCTCAATGACGGCGCCCAGACGTTTTGCCGTGGCAATCGCCTGCAAACCCGCCACACCGGCGCCCAAAACCACCACGCGGGCGGCCTTGACCGTGCCGGCCGCAGTCATCAACATGGGCATGAAGCGCTGGTAAAGATTCGCCGCGAGCATGACGGCCTTATAACCGCCAATATTGGCCTGGCTGGACAACACGTCCATACTCTGCGCCCGCGAGGTGCGGGGCGCGGCTTCGAGTGCGAACGCCGTCAGTCCAGCCGCGGCCATGGCGTTGAGCCCGTCGGCCTGGAAGGGGTCGAGCATGCCCACCAGCACGGTGCCGGGCCGCATCAGCGCCAGTTCATCGGCCGTGGGCGGGCGGACCTTGAGCACCATCTCGGCGGCAAACGCCTCGGCGCGGTCGCCAATGGTTGCGCCCACGGCGATGTAATCTGCATCTGGCGCATCCGCGCGCAGACCAGCTTCCGCTTGCAGCACAACCGTGTGTCCCTGGGCGATCAACTTTTTGACTGTTTCCGGTGTTGCTGCAACACGGGCTTCGCCGGCCAAGGTTTCTGCCGGAATGCCAATACGCATGGAGTCTCTCCTATGAAATTTTCTTTGTTCGGGTCTGAATGCTGCAAATACAACAAGGCGCGCAGTCACTGCGCACTGACAACAACACCGCAGGTCTGCGCCATTCACCAAAGCCGTGCATTATCTCGCGTTTTCCCTAAGATTGCTCAAACGCAAATAACGTACACAGAGAAAACACTTTTGCAATTTTTAACAGGTCTTGCAAGCTCCACTGCAATTCTGCCGCCCAGCCTCATACCGCCATGCCACTCGATTCAACTGCCCGCCCGCGCGTGACTGTCGCTGCCCTCATTGAAGAGGGCGGCCGCTTCCTGCTGGTGGAGGAACACACGGCCGATGGCCTGCGGCTGAACCAGCCGGCAGGCCATCTGGAAGCGGGCGAAAGCCCTCAGCAAGGCGTTGCGCGCGAGGCGCTGGAGGAAACCGGCAGGGTATTCGTCCCGCAGGGCATGGTTGGTCTGTATCTATCGCGCACTCGGCGCCACACAGCGCACGGTGTTCAGGACGTGAGTTATCTGCGCCTGGCGTTTTTCGGCGCAGCGTCCGCGGCCGACCCTGATCGGGCACTGGACGATGGCATCGTCCGCACGGTGTGGATGGACATCGAGTCCCTGCGCGCCAGCGCCAGCCGCCACCGCAGCCCGCTAGTGTTGCGCTGCGCAGAAGACTATTTGCGCGGACAGCGTTATCCGCTGGATCTGATCGACACCGATCCGGGCGTGTTTTGAGCAGGTCCGACGCGCCGCAAAGCGGTTTCCTACAATTTGCGCATGATGACTTCCTCTCGTGGCACCGTTGTGGTCGGGCTCTCCGGCGGTGTGGACTCCTCCGTTTCCGCCTGGCTATTGAAGCAACAGGGCTACACCGTGGTGGGCCTGTTCATGAAAAATTGGGAGGATGACGACGACAGCGAATACTGTTCCTCCCGCCAGGACTGGCTCGACGCTGCCAGCGTGGCAGACCGCATCGGGATTGACATCGAAGCCGTGAATTTCGCGGCGGAATACAAGGAGCGCGTCTTTGCCGAATTCCTGCGCGAATACGCCGCAGGGCGCACCCCCAATCCGGATGTGCTGTGCAACGCCGAGATCAAATTCAAGGCCTTTCTCGACCACGCCATGCGTCTGGGGGCAGACAAAATCGCGACCGGGCATTACGCACGGGTGCAGGAAACCGACCAGGGATTCGCCTTGCTGCGCGGCCTTGATCCTGCCAAAGACCAGAGCTATTTCCTGCACCGCCTCAATCAGACGCAGCTCTCACGCACGCTGTTTCCAGTGGGCGAGCTGGAAAAGACCGAGGTCCGCCGCATTGCCGCGGAAATTGGCCTGCACAACGCGCGCAAAAAAGACTCCACCGGAATCTGCTTCATCGGCGAACGCCCGTTCCGCGCGTTTCTCAGCCGCTATCTGCCCACGCGGCCTGGGGCGATGAAAACCCCCGAGGGCAAGACTGTGGGACAACATGCAGGACTTGCGTTTTACACCCTGGGACAGCGCAAGGGCATTGGTCTGGGCGGCAGCAAAACCGGCGATGGCCAACCGTGGTTCGTCGCGGGCAAAGACCTGGAACGCAACACCCTCATCGTGGCGCAGGGGCACGACCATGCGTTGTTGCAATCCCGCGCGCTGCGTGCCACGTCAGCCAGCTGGGTGGCCGGACACGCGCCAAAGGAAGAACGGATTTTCGGTGCCAAAACGCGCTACCGCCAAACCGATGCGCCCTGCCGCTATCGCGGACAGCACGACGGGGCGTTTGCTCTGGATTTCGAGACGCCTCAGTGGGCGGTGACGCCAGGACAGTCTGCCGTGTTGTACGCGGGGGACGTGTGCCTGGGCGGCGGCATCATCGAGGCCGCAACGGCAGGAACGACAACTTGACGGCCCGAGGCGGGCTCAGGACATGCGCGCCAGCAGGGTTTCAACTTCATCGAGCATGGCGCTGAGCTTGGGCTGCTCCCCGCTCTCTGCCGGCTCCAGACGGCCGTCGAGTTCCTGTTCGAGATAGCACACGGTCATGCGCACAAAGGTGCTGTCGAGCGCCTTGCGCACCGCCGAGAGTTGCTGCGCCACCTTCAGGCAGGGCTCGCCCTCTTCAATCATGCGCTGTACGCCGCGCATCTGTCCTTCAGCGCGCTTGAGGCGGTTGAGAATGTCCGTGCGCGAGGCTTCGTTGGTCAAGACTGACATGGTGATGGCTCCGGGAATCTGTATGGGCTTGGTGCTGCGCTTCATCCAATCATCTCCATCATAGGCGTGCCATCCGAATCCGGCCTGCTGTGCAGTACGGCCACATCAGACGGAATGAATCAGGGCCACGGGCTCGGGCGCCAGCAAAGTGCCGTCGCGCAGCCCGCGCGCAGTGGCCAGCGTCAGCCAGGCGATGATCACCGTCGCCAGCGCCAGGGCA
>JAFGXB010000254.1 GCA_016936875.1 Burkholderiaceae bacterium
CGGCGAGTATGTGGACGACAAGGACGGCATGGTCTCCGGCACCAACGGCACCGCCAACAAGCTCAAGGAGCTGACCCTGGCGGTGAATTACACGCCGATGAAAAACGTCAAGCTCGCCGCCGAAATCCGCCAGGACAAATCCGACACGGCGATCTTCACCAAAAAAGACGGCACCCCCACCACCAAGCAAAGCTCGCTTGAGTTGATGGCTGTCTATTCGTTCTGATCCCACGGGCCTGTGGGCCCCCTGAAGGAGCCACCATGAAAATGATCACGGCCATCATCAAGCCGTTCAAACTCGACGAGGTGCGTGAAGCCTTGTCGGGCATCGGGGTGACGGGTATCACCGTCACTGAAGTCAAGGGATTTGGTCGGCAGAAGGGCCATACCGAGCTGTATCGCGGCGCGGAATATGTGGTCGATTTTCTGCCCAAGGTGAAGATCGAGGCCGCCGTGCCGGAGGCACTGATCGAACGCACCATCGAAGCGATTGAAACCGCGGCCCGCACGGGCAAGATTGGCGACGGCAAGATTTTTGTCTCCGCTCTCGAACAGGTCGTGCGCATCCGTACCGGCGAGACCGGCGGCGACGCGCTCTAAACCCCGCACACGAAGGAATCCGACATGAAAAAACGTCTTGTATTTCCAGCGGCCATGGCCGCGGTGCTCCTGGGTATGGGAAGCGCCTGGGCGCAGACTGCACCGGCCGCCGCGGCCTCCAATCCGGCGGCCTTCATCAACTCCGGCGACAACGCCTGGATGCTGACCTCCACCGCCCTGGTGCTGCTGATGACCATTCCCGGTCTGGCGCTGTTCTACGGCGGCATGGTGCGCAAGAAGAACGTGCTGGCCACACTGATGCAGAGCTTCGCCATCACCTGTCTGGTGACGGTGTTGTGGATGATCATCGGCTACAGCCTGGCCTTCACGCCGGGCAACGGCTTCATTGGCGGATTGAGCCGGTTCTTCCTGAACGGCATGGGCCTGGACTCAGCCAACCCGCTGGCGCCGACCATTCCTGAATCCACCTACATGACCTTCCAGATGACCTTCGCCATCATCACCCCGGCGCTGATCGTTGGATCGTTTGCAGACCGCATGAAGTTCTCGGCCCTGCTGTGGTTCATGGGCATCTGGCTGCTGGCGGTGTATGCCCCGATCGCGCACATGGTGTGGGGTGGCGGCTTCCTCGGAGGTGACGGCGTGCTCGACTACGCCGGCGGCACCGTGGTGCACATCAACGCCGGTGTCGCAGGCTTGGTGGCCGCGCTGGTGATGGGCAAGCGCGTGGGTTACGGCAAGGAAGCCATGCCCCCGCACAACCTGATCCTGACCATGATTGGTGCCTCGCTGCTGTGGGTGGGCTGGTTCGGCTTCAACGCCGGTTCCGCCGTGGCTGCCAGCGACCGTGCCGGCATGGCCATGGCCGCCACGCAGATCGCCACCGCCGCTGCCGCACTGGGCTGGATGTTCGCCGAGTGGATTGCACGCGGCAAACCCACCATCCTGGGCATCACCTCCGGCGCAGTCGCGGGCCTGGTGGCCATCACCCCGGCGTCGGGCTTCGTCGGCCCCGGCGGAGCGCTTGCCATCGGCCTGATCGCTGGCGTGGTGTGCTTCTGGACTGCGGTTTATATGAAGGAAATGATTGGCTATGACGACTCGCTCGACGCCTTCGGCGTGCATGCCATCGGCGGCATCGTTGGCGCCATGCTCACCGGCGTGTTCGCGGTCAAGGCCATCGGCGGCACCGCCGGCGCCCTGGAAGGCAATATGGCCCAGATCCTGATCCAGGCCAAGGGCGTGGGCTTCACCATCGTCTACGACGCCATCGTCACCTTCGTCATCCTCAAGGTGATCGACATGGTCATCGGCCTGCGCGTCACCGAAGAGCAGGAACGCGAAGGTCTGGACATCAGTCTGCACGGCGAGCAAGTGCTGTAACGGGGTTTTTCCTCCGGATGGTGTGGCTGCAGGAGTGCTGCCACACCGGAAGGCATCTCCTCATCCCCACCCCGGGATGTTCCAACCGCCCCCTCGGGGGCGGTTTTTTGTTTTGTGCACGTTTGCGCTGCGTCTGCAAGAATCAAGGCTGTCCTTGCATTTACAAACAGAACAATGATTCCCCATCTCATCACGTCCTCAGGCGACCCGGTCCTCGAACTTGAACAGCGCATTCTGGAAGCGCAGCCCTCCATCGAACGCTGGTTCCGCCTTGAGTGGATGGAACACACGCCGCCGTTCTACAGCTCGGTCGATCTGCGCAACGCCGGCTTCAAGCTCGCGCCGGTTGACACCAATCTCTACCCCGGCGGCTTCAACAACCTCTCCCCGGAAATGATGCCGCTGGCGGTGCAGGCCGCCATGGCTGCCATCGAGAAAATCTGCCCGGAAGCCAAGAACCTGCTGGTGATTCCCGAGAACCACACCCGCAACACCTTCTATCTGGAAAACGTCCACACCCTGATGCGCATCTTCCGTCAGGCCGGGCTGAACGTGCGTCTGGGTTCCCTCGACGACGCGCTGACCGAGCCCATGCACCTCAAGCTGCCATCCGGCGGCGAGCTGGTGGTGGAGCCGCTGATCCGCAACAAACTGCGCCTGGGGCTGAAAGACTTCGATCCCTGCACCATCCTGCTCAACAATGACCTGTCTGGCGGCATCCCTCCCATTCTCAAAGGGCTGCATGAGCAATACCTGCTGCCGCCGCTGCATGCGGGCTGGGCGGTGCGGCGCAAGTCCAACCATTTCCATGCGTATGACGATGTGGCCAAGAAATTTGCCAAACTCATCGGCGTGGACCCCTGGATGCTCAACCCCTATTTCGCCCATTGCGGCAAGATCAACTTCCAGGAACGCCATGGCGAAGACTGTCTGGCCGACGCGGTGGATGGCGTGCTGGCCAAGGTGCGCAAGAAGTACAAGGAATACGGCATTCAGGAAAAGCCCTTTGTCATCGTCAAGGCCGACGCCGGCACCTACGGCATGGGCGTGATGACCGTGCGCGACCCCAGCGAAGTCAAAGACCTCAACCGCAAGGCGCGCAACAAGATGAGCGTGGTCAAGGAAGGCCTGGAGGTCAGCGAAGTGCTGGTGCAGGAAGGCGTGCCCAGCGTGGAGCGCCTGCAGGAAGCGGTGTGCGAGCCGGTGGTGTACATGATGGACCGCTATGTGGTGGGCGGCTTTTACCGCGTGCACGCCGACCGCGGGCCGGATGAAAATCTCAATGCCCCCGGCATGCACTTCGTACCGCTGGCCTTCGAGGAACAATTCAACGTCACGCACCCCGAAGCCGCGCCCGGTACCAACGGGCCGAACCGCTTCTATATGTACGGCGTAATCGCCCGGCTGGCCATGGTGGCCGCCAGCTACGAGCTGGAACGTACCGATCCCGAAAACGAGCTGGGCTGAAGCGGGCCACCGTCATGCAACTGCTGTTCATCGCCGACCCGATCGCGTCCTTCAAGATTTATAAGGACACCACTTTCGCCATGATGCGCGAGGCGCAGGCGCGCGGGCATGTGCTCTGGGTCTGTGAGGCCGCCGATCTGCATTGGCGTGGGGGAGCCCCCACGCTTGCCGCTGGCGCGGCGGCGCTGCCCCCCGAGGGGGCCCACCCCGCCTTGGGGCGGCCCGGCGGCGGGGTGGCTGCCCCCACGCTTGCCGCTGGCGCGGCGGCGCTGCCCCCCGAGGGGGTTCACCCCGCCTTGGGACGGCCCGGCGGCGGGGTGGCTGCCCCGGTCACTGCGGTGTGCCGCCGCATCGAACTCACCGGAGCCACGTCGGGCCACGACTGGTGGCGCGTGCTCGACCAGCGCCCGATCGCCCTGTGCGACGTGGACGCGGTGCTGATGCGCAAAGATCCGCCGTTCGACA
>JAFGXB010000255.1 GCA_016936875.1 Burkholderiaceae bacterium
CAGCTGGATGCACTATCGGCTGCCCTGGCCGCGAATCAGGGCAATATCAACCAGATGTTTGCCAATGCCCGCCAGACCAGCGCCAACCTGGCGCAGATGAGCGCGCAGGGCGACGCCCTGATGCGGCAAAGCCAGGCGCTGGTGAAACGGCTCGACGGCGTGTCGGTTCAGCTTGGCGCCGTGATGCCGCAGCTCAGCGCCGCCGCCAGCAGCGTGACACAGGCCGGCAACACCACGACGGCGTTCACCGCGGCAGGCACCCAGGCCATGACGCAACTCCAGACCCGCACCCTGCCCGAAGTGGACGCGCTGGCGCGCAGCCTGCAACAGCTCGGCGGCCAGCTCGGCGCGCTCACCGAAAACCTCAAAGCCAATCCCAGCCAACTGCTCTATGGCCCCACGCTGCCGCCACCGGGGCCGGGAGAACAACCATGACGACGCTCTTCGTTTCAGCCCTGCGCCGCAGCGCCCTGCCCGCCCTCGTGGCCTTGAGCAGTCTGGCGCTGGCCGCCTGTTCCTTGCCCATCAACCGCCAGCCGGTGCAACAAACGTACCGCCTGAACGCGCCGGACATCCGCACCGCGCCGCTGCCACAGCCCACGGTGCTGCAGTTGCTGCCGGTGCGTGCCGCCGCCGGGTTTCAGACCGCCGCCATGATGTACAGCCGCAGCCCCGACACGCTGGAGCCTTACCGCGACAGCCGCTGGCTGGCGGCGCCGTCGCAGCTCGTCGGCGAAGCCATCGCCCTCACCCTCAGTCGCCAGCCCTGGATCAGCGCGGTACAGCAGCAGACGATGCTGGTGAGCGCCCCGTGGGCGCTGCACTGCAACCTGAACCGGCTGGAACATGATGTGCACGCAGGCAAGGGCACGGTGCATCTGGCGCTCACCTGCGAACTGGCAAACCAGCGCACCAGCCGCATTGCGGCGCATTGGCGCTTTGACGGCAGCCAGCCCATTGCGGTGAACGACGCCGCCCACTTCGCGCAGGGCGCGCAGACCCTGCTGGATCAGGCGCTCGAAGGCATCGTGCAGCACACCCGCGCCGCGGTGGACGCTGTGGAAACAACGCAGGGTGCGCAGGCGTCAAAGCCTGCGCAATGATCGGTTAATTCGGTAGGTTGCAGCAGGACACTGCTTCCCCACCCCGACCCTCCCCACGTCTGGGGAGGGAGCAAAACAGCTCCTCCCCCAGCAGTGGGGGAGGCCGGGAGGGGGAAATGCGGTGCATCGATTCACTGCGACCCGCGCAGGGAATCAGCATTCTTCGCGTTCACTCCAGGCCACGGCCTCGAAGTCGGTCTGACTCATGTATTGCGGCACATACTCGCCGCCATGCCGCTGTAGATGGCGGAAAAACGCGCGCAGGTGATTGCGTGAGCCGCGCTCCAGATCGTCATACACCGCCAGAATCTCCGGCTGGCGGGCGCGGCTGCGGGCTTCGACCAGATCAAAAATATCCAGCTCCTCGATCAGCAACCCAACCTGGATGGCGCTGAGTTCGCTGCGCAGGCCGCTCTCCACCAGGCGGTTGTGCAGCACCTGAAAGTCGGGGGTGCGAAATTCGCCCACCGCCAGACCCTGCGCCGGATCAGGCAGGTTGTAATGGGCGAGCAAGGCGGCAATGGCGTCCATGTGCGCCTGCTCCGCACCGCTGATATTGACAAAAGGCCGCAGCCCCCAGCGCTCGCCAAGTTGCAGGTACACGTCGCGGGCGATTTTTTCTTCTTCGCGCATGTGCAGCAGATCATGCTCCTCCTCGGCACTGAGGGTCTGCGCCGTGTGCGACTGGATGCGCTGGCGAATGGCCGCCATGTGCTCGATGCGGTGTTGATGCCGATCCTGCATGAAGCGGGGGCTGAGTAACTGTTCCATCGCGCTGTCCTTTCTGAAATGTCCGGCCATTCTGGGAACATGACGTCAGGATGGTTTTGTGTCAGCGCAAATCCCCGCCCGGTTCGTTCTGGCGCGTGAGCCACATGGCGTCGCCATAACTGAAAAAACGGTAGCGCGCGGCAATGGCATGGGCGTAAGCGGCGCGGATGGTGTCGATGCCCGCGAAGGCCGACACCAGCATTAGCAGGGTGGACTTGGGCAGGTGAAAATTGGTCAGCAGGGCGTCCACCACGCGAAAGCGGTAGCCCGGCGTGACAAAGAGCGCGGTGTCGCGCGCGCCCGGCAACACGGTGCCAAACGCAGCGCCAGACGCCTCTGCCGCCAGCGCCGCGGATTCCAGCGCCCGCATCGCGGTGGTGCCCACGGCCACGATACGGGGCGCGGCGTGCATCTGGCCCGCGGCGCGCGCCGCGGCCTGGCGTGCCTTCACCTCGGCGATCGCCTGCGCGGTGGCCTCTGGCACGGTGTACCACTCGCTATGCATCTGGTGCTGCCGCAGGTCGGCCACGCGCACCGGCTGAAACGTGCCTGCGCCCACATGCAGAGTCACGCTGGCACGGCGCACGCCCAGGGCGTCGAGGCGGGAGAGCGTGTCGGCATCAAAGTGCAGCCCCGCCGTGGGCGCGGCCACCGAGCCGGGGCTGCGCGCGTACACCGTCTGGTAGCGCTCCAGATCCGCCGCATCCGGCGCGTGGGTGATGTAAGGCGGCAGCGGCACCGCGCCATGCTGCTGCAACAACTCCAGCGGCGCGGACGGGCACTCCAGTTCAAACAGGCTGCCATCCGGCCCGGCGCGGCCGATGGTGCGCACGGCAAACAGCCCGTCCTGGCCAGATGCCACATCTTCTTGCGCCACATCTTCTTGCGCCACCTCTGCCTGCGCCGCGTCTGGCCGCGCCGCACCAAGCCAGAGCACCTGCCCCGGTTTGGGCGCTTTGCTTGCCCGCACATGCGCCCAGACGCGGTTGTTCGGCAGCAAGCGCTCCACCAGCACTTCCACCGCGCCCCCACGCAACACGTCGCCTGTCTGCCCGGAGCGTTGCGCCGACGCCGCCTTCCAGCCCCACAGCCGCGCCGGAATCACCCGGGTGTCGTTGAACACCACCAAGTCGCCTGCGCGCAGCAGGCTGGGCAGATCGCGGAAAACGCGGTCGTACAGCGCGGGCGGACCGCCCGCGTCCAGCAGGCGACTGCCGCTGCGCTGCGGTGCAGGATGCTGCGCAATCAGGTCTGGCGGCAGGTGAAAGTCGAAGTCGTCCGCAGTCAGCGCGCGCTGGGACTCTGCGGTGCGCATGGTGGCGTCGCCGGGTGAGGTGTCCTGCATGGGATGGGAAGAAAAACGATGCGACGACCGCATCCAGCAGGGATGTTAGGGCCTGTTCACGCTATTTATGCACCCGCGTTGCCCCCAGACGGGGATGGATGCAAGGCGGAGGGCGTAGGCAAGGCTGGCTGCCTTGCCTACGCCCGACAACGCCGCAGACGCCCCGCCTGGGGGCAACCC
>JAFGXB010000028.1 GCA_016936875.1 Burkholderiaceae bacterium
CTGGGCTTTGACCGCGTGGCGGCAAACGAACTAGGCGTGAAAGGCAACGCGCTCGACGGCACACTCAAAGGCGACATCATTGACGGCGAAGCCAAGAAAAAAGCCGTCCTCGCCTTCTGCAACGACCTGGGCTGCGACCCCGGCGAAGCGCTCGTGATCGGAGACGGCGCCAACGATCTGCCGATGATGCACGCCGTGGGCTTCAGCGTGGCCTATCACGCCAAACCCAAAGTGCGCGAAGCCGCCACGGCCGCCATCGACTTTGGTGCCCTCGACAACCTGCTGCACTGGTTCGAGTAAACCGGCTTTACGGCAGGGTTGCCGGATACTGCGACCCCGCCATGGCCCCCACGGCCGCGCCCAATGCAGCCGCCGCCGTTTTGCCATTGCCGCTGCCAAAGCGCGACCCCACCAGCCCGCCAACCACCCCGCCGATCACCGTGCCCGGCGTGATCTGCGTGGCATACGGATTCGAGGCGTTAGCCCCCACCACCGCGCCAAGCGCCGCGCCCGTGGCCGCCATCGCCGTGCGGCCATTGCCCGAACCAAAGCGCGACCCAATCACCCCGCCAGCCAACGCACCCAGCGCCGCCCCCGGCAGCGCCGATTGCGCCACCGGAGCCGGTGCGTAACCCGGTTGCGGCGCATATGTGGGCTGGGCTGCATACGCGGGCGAAGGCGTGTATCCGGGTGGGGCATATTGCTGCCCATATTGCGCGCCATATTGCGAAGCACCCGGCGCGTAAGACGGCGCCGCCTGATACACCGGCAGCTGGTACACCGGCTGCTGATACACCGGTTGCTGCGCCCCCCCGTAGGCCGAGGAATACGACGGCGGCACCACGGCGCAACCACCCAGAAAAGACAGGAGTACAGCACCACTGATTAGTGCGACAGGCCGAGTCATGACGATTCCCCTTCCATTGTTGATATGAGCACACAACGCAGTCCGCCCGCGGTTTGACGACAGGCACCGACAAAACCTGAAATCAAGACGTACTGAGATGCCCCCAGGGATTACTCGCCGATTCGTGCGGAGGGAGATTGGGCAAGAGCCCTGGGGCGTCCCAGCTTTTTCTTGCGAGATGTAACGACAGTTGTCGTGGCCCTGATTTTTCCTGCATCATCAAAAAATGCAGTGACGCAACAAAATGCGCCTCCTCTCCAAACCTTTCCCGTCTGACAGATGCAGCTGATTCGGCCAATTGCGCATGCCGCCAAAAATTCGGATGGTCAGTGGCAAGAGCCACACGATCTCGCAACGCATCTTGCTGAGGTTGCAGCGCTGTCCGCCAAGCATGCTGCGAACTACGGTGCGGATTGGGCGCGGCTGGCTGGGCGCTGGCATGACCTCGGCAAGTACCGCCCGCGCTTCCAGCATTACATCCGCCAGGCCAGCGGTTTCGAGGCCGATGCCCACATCAAGGGAGAGGTCGGCGGCAAGGCGCCGCATTCGACCGCCGGTGCGATGCTGGCCAGCGAGCACTTCAAACAGGCGGGATTCGGCAATGCGGGCCGCGTGCTGGCCTATCTCATCGCGGGGCACCACGCCGGTTTGGCGGACTGGTTCGGCGGGCTGGAGGTGCGGCTCGCCAGCGCCGACAGTCGTGCGGAGTTGGCAGAGTCCCTGGCGGTCAATCCTCCCGCCGACGTGCTCGACGCAGGCGATTTCAAGCCCGATTTGCGCGCCATTCCGGGTGGAAAAAACGGTTTCGCGCTGTGGGTGCGCATGTTGTTCTCGGCGCTGGTCGATGCGGATTTTCTCGATACCGAGCGCTACATGGACCCGGACAAATTTGCGCGGCGTAACCAATGGTCCACACTCTCTAAACTCGCGCCGAAGTTCGACGCGCATATGGCTCAAATGGCGAGTGCAGCGCCTAACACCCTCGTCAATACTCTGCGCGCCGACATCCTGCGCCAGTGCCGCGAAAAGGCCACGCTGGCTCCCGGTTTATTCTCCCTCACTGTTCCCACTGGTGGCGGTAAAACCCTTTCGGGCATGGCCTTCGCGCTGAAGCACGCGCACATTCACAACAAACGCCGGGTGGTCCACGTCATCCCCTACACCAGCATCATCGAGCAGACCGCCGATATTTTTCGCGGCATCTTCGGCGATGCCGTCATCGAGCACCACAGCAACGCCGAATCCGAGCCGGGACAGGAAACCCCGGCCTCGCGCCTGGCCTGCGAAAACTGGGACGCACCCATCGTCGTCACCACCAATGTGCAGTTCTTCGAGTCGCTGTTCGCCGCGCGCACCTCGCGCTGCCGCAAGCTGCACAACCTGGTGGACAGTGTCGTCATCCTCGACGAAGCGCAACTGCTGCCGCCCGAATTCCTGCAGCCCATGCTCGACGTGCTCAACCTGCTGAGTCGGCACTACGGCGTGAGCGTGGTGTTGTCCACCGCCACCCAGCCCGCCTTGAGCACTCGCGCCTATTTCGATGCCCGCCAAAATCTGCGCGGCTTGAACGACGTGCGCGAAATCATCGACGATCCGGGCGCGCTTTACCGGCAACTCGAACGCGTTCGAGTGCGTCTGCCCGCCAACTGGCAGCAAGCAACCGACTGGTCAACCCTCGCCGCCGAGATCTCGCAGCATGATTCCGTGCTTGCCATCGTCAACCGCCGCGCCGATGCCCGCGAGCTATGGCGGCAGATGCCACCGGGCACACTGCATCTGTCCGCGTTGATGTGCGGCGCGCATCGTTCGCAAGTCATTGCCGACATCAAAGCGCGGCTGCAGGCAGGCATTTCCACGCGCGTGGTCAGCACGCAACTGGTCGAAGCGGGGGTGGACGTGGACTTTCCCGTGGTCTATCGCGCGCTGGCCGGACTGGATTCCATCGCCCAGGCGGCAGGCCGCTGCAACCGCGAGGGACGCTTGCTGGAAAAGGGCGAGGTCGTTGTCTTCGTCGCTCCCAAGCCCGCGCCGCCTGGTCTGCTGCGAAAAGGCGAAGACGCTTGCCGCAGCGTGCTGCATGGCGTCACCGAACACCCGCTCGCAC
>JAFGXB010000256.1 GCA_016936875.1 Burkholderiaceae bacterium
CGGACTTCAGGGGAAAACTTGTTCGACTTGTTCATGGCTCCATTCTCTTGAATGTTGGAGCCTCCTCAAAAACCGGGGCGGTTCAAGACTCCCAGACGGACCAAGCCACCATAGCGACCATCAACGCGGCGAGAGCAATGTTCACCAATCGGTTGAGTACGGGTTCCGTGAAGAAGCGTCGCAGGCTGCTTCCCATGGCAAGCCACAGGAAGTCGAAGATCACAATGACACCCATGCAGATCGCCGCTTTGATGGCGACATCCCACTGATCCGATATACCCAGGGTGAAACCGCCAAAAAGCGCCGCAAAGACGGCATACGCTTTGACGTTGGTGAGTCCAAGAATGAATCCCGATGGGAACCCTGGGGATGCCCCTTGCGTCGATTCCTGCAATGGCGCCGCCGTTGCGATCTTCACGGCCAAATACAAGATGTAGGCAACGGATACAGCAAACAGGATTGACGGCATGAAGGGTATCGTGCGAATGGCGACAAAGAGACCGGTCGCAACAATCATGATCGGCGGCACCAACCCGAGCACGATCCCGAAATAGAACTTCAGGGACTGCCGAACTCCGAAGCTCGCCCCACTCGCTGCTAGGGCAACCGTTGCGGGTCCCGGACTGGCAAGCAACGCAACCGAGGCGAAGGAGAAGGACAGGACTGCCTTGAAGTCGCCGCTCATCGTCAGAGACATGTTGCCTCCGGCAGTCTTGATTTCAGCGGAGCGGCCTGGCCATCTGTCGGCAGACCATGCTCGTGGCAGTAGTAGATGGTCTGATATTGGCTGATAAAGGCGGAAACCTCGACCGCTCTTTGCTGCCGGAAATCGACAATGAGCTGATGCGTCCGGGTGTAGCCGGGGGTCGCCCTATCTTGAGCCATCTTCAAGCGCCTTTTTCAGAAAGTGACACGCCACGTCTTTTGTGTTGGCAGCTGGATGGTAGGTGGCACACAGCCCACCTATCCATGTGTTTTGTTAAGCCATATATTCACTTCACTATTTGGCTGTAAGGTCCGTGGTATGAAACTTCTGCGATCCGCAAAACTGTTCTTCGACGACATCGACCGCCACCTCATCCGGCGGCTTCATGGCGACTCTCGGACCTCCATCCGCACTCTTGCGGCCGAGGTCGGGCTATCTGCACCGAGTTGCAGTGAGCGGCTGAAGCGGCTGGAGGATCGACGCGTCATCCGCCGCTTCACAATTGACTTCGAGGCCGCGCCGCTTGGGTATGCCATTCAGGCGATCGTGCGGGTCAAGTCCCTTCCGGGTCAGTTTTCACTCATCGAAAAGCTGATACAGGAGACGCCCGAGTGCGTCACCTGCTTCAAGGTCACCGGCGAGGATGATTTCGTCTGTCACTTCTTTCTACGCTCGGTGGAACACCTCGACGAAGTACTCATCCGCCTCCATGGGAAAGCTGATACGCATACGTCGATCGTTAAGACTCTGCCTGTCGACCGTCGTCTGCCGCCCCTGTAGCCCAACGGAAACAGGGGAATATCGGAATGCTTCCGCTCCACCCCGCGGCGCTCGCTCTGCATACGGCTTGTGTGGTTGCTGCAGGGCAGAGGGAATTCGGTTTGTTTCGGTTGAGGCGCTTAGGGATGGTGTCCGAAATTACCTGATTGCTGGCACGACGACGTGATGCAGGCCACGAGATGATTCCCGTCAGCGGCTGTGGACGATTTACGCGCCGGGATGCACCCTGCCGAGGGCGTTTTGACCCCGCCGCGGGCCGCTTTCGCGGATCGCGGGCGCACTCATCCCTGTGCGGCCATCAGTTGTCGGCGCGCCATCCACAGGTTGGACAACGCGAACAGCGTGTGCAGCTGCGCAGTGTTCTTCGCCAGACCGCGGTAGCGCACCTTGACGTGGCCGAACTGGCGCTTGATCACGCGGAACGGGTGCTCGACCTTGGCACGGATGCTCGCCTTGACCTGCTCCATCTGTTCGGCGATCGCGTCCTTCGGGTGGGTCGTGCGATTGGGGGTCATGCGATTGGGGGTCAGGTCTAGCTTTATACCATCTGGCGCTACCAATCCGGGCTGTCTGCTGTCGCCGCCCGCTTCGCTCGAACGTTAACCCCACGCTGACGCAGAGTTGGATTGTTCGGGGTCATCGCCCCGATCACTTCCGCGTTTCGTTGCGCTTGTCGCGCTTGAGTAAAAATTGAGTTGGCCCGCGGCTTATCAGGGTTGCAATTTGGCCGCGCACAGAAAAAAACCCGCCGGGGCGGGTCGCACGAAAAAGAACCCGCGCAAGGCGGGTTCTTTGCAAAGCGCGGGAGAAAATCAGCGCTTGGAGAACTGCTTGGCGCGACGGGCGCCGCGCAGACCCACTTTTTTCCGCTCCACTTCGCGGGCGTCGCGGGTGACGAAGCCGGCTTTGGACAGTGCGGGTTTGAGGGTAGCCTCGTAGTCGATCAGCGCGCGGGTGATGCCGTGGCGCACGGCACCGGCCTGGCCGGTTTCACCGCCGCCGTGGACGTTGATCTTGATGTCGAAGCTCTCGACGTTCTCGGTGAGAACGAGGGGTTGCTTGACGATCATGATGGAGGTCTGACGGCCGAAATACTGCTCGACGTCTTTCCCGTTGACCGTGATCTTGCCGGTGCCCTTCTTGATGAAGACGCGGGCCACGGAGCTCTTGCGACGGCCTGTGCCGTAATTCCAGTTTCCGATCATCGCCTGTCCTTAGATGTCGAGAGTCTTGGGCTGTTGGGCGCTGTGCGGATGCTCGGCACCCCCATAGACCTTGAGCTTCTTGATCATGGCGTAACCGAGCGGGCCTTTGGGCAGCATGCCCTTGACTGCCAGTTCCAGCGCACGGCCGGGGTGACGCGCCTGCATATCCTTGAACTTGGTGGCGTAGATGCCGCCCGGATAGCCGGTGTGACGGTAGTAGGTCTTGTCGTTGGCTTTGTTGCCGGTCACGCGGATTTTGGACGTGTTGACGACAATGATGAAGTCACCGGTATCGACGTGCGGGGTGTAGATGGGTTTGTGTTTGCCACGCAGACGGAGGGCCACTTCGCTGGCGACCCGACCGAGAACCTTGTCTGCGGCGTCAATCACGAACCACTCATGCACGACTTCGGCCGGTTTGGCGCTGAAGGTTTTCATGGTTGTTCCTATGAACGATTGTTGAGCGAGAAATGAATGCACCCACCAGTGATGTGCGGCCGTGATGCGGTAGTTGTGCTGCTGTTGCACACAGGCTGTAAGCCTGCTGCAACACCGCGAACCGCGCCCACCGGCATGGGCTTTCTTGGCCCTCGCTCAAAGCCAAGCCCGCCATTATAGACATGGGAGCCGGTTCCGCGCAGCCAAGTCTTTGATTTTCTGGAAAGTTGTCGCCTTGCAGGGCAGCTACCTGCGGCAAACCGCTTGAATTTGGCCACACAGCGCCTAAACTATGCTGCATTGCAGCAAACAGAGAACACGGAACTGTTCTCCTCATCATGCCTCTGCCCCCCGGTTCGGTACGTCCGAACGACGCTGTCCACACGCCAGTTGTTCTGCCCTCGATCAAGCGGGCGACTGCGCCCATCGTGCCGATCCGTCCCATCGGGCCGGAACATCGCGCGCAGCTTTTGCGCCATTTTCTGGCGCTGAACCCGGACGACCGCTACCTGCGCTTCGGTTACGCCGCGAGCGACGAGCGCATCCGCGCTTATGTGGACTCCATCCGCTTCGGTCAGGACGAGATTTTCGGCGTATTTAACCGCAAGCTCGACCTGCTGGCGGTGGCGCACATCGCCATCGAGTCGGGCCAGACGGAGCGTGCGGAGTTTGGCGTCTCGGTGTTGCCCCGTGGGCGCGGGCTCGGTATTGGCACCCGGCTGTTCGAGCGGGCGGCAGTCGACGCGCGCAATCGTGGGCTGCGGGTGTTGTTCATGCAATGCCTGAGCAGCAACGGCGCCATGCTCAAAATCGCCCGCCGTGCCGGGATGAAGGTGCACAACGAAGGCGGCGAAACCGAGGCGCATCTGGAGTTGCCGGAAGACAATTACCAGAGCCACCTCAACGCCCTGGTGGAAAACCAAACCGGCCAGATTGATTATTTGCTCAAGACCGCGATGCGGCAGTGGCGCTGTTTCTGGCTGTTTGGCCGCTGCACTGAATCGGCCTGAGCGCAGCGTGCGGAAATGAATCTGGCGGCTCGGTGAGCCGCCTCTTCGGGGCACTCAAGTCGCCCAGACCCGCGGAGTGCTGTCGCCCAGCCCCCAGCCTGTCTGGCGCCAGGCCGTCCAGATCGCCCGGCATAGCGCGGCCACGGGCTCGATGCGATGCCCCAGCACCCGCAGGGCGATGACCTGCCCATGCGGCACGGTGACTCCCGACCATAGCCCGCCGTGCGCTGGCTGCTCGGCCACCTGCCGTGCGGCGTGGAGCAGGGCCTCGCGCCGCTGCGCCGCAAAGGGGCTGCCCGCCGCAAAGAACAGGGTGGCCAGCGCGGTATGGCCGCGCAAGCCGCCCGCGCCCTGGAGCAGCGCATCGTCGTCTCCCGCGATGCCGCCGCGCTCCAGCCAGATGCCGGGCAGTTCGATGTGTTGGGTGAAGCGCCCGGAGCGGAACGCGGCGCCTGCCGCGGGCAGGCCCAGGGCCAGCAGATCCCAGGCAATGAGTTCGGCGCCCGGCGCGAGGTGGAAGCGGCTGCGGTTCTCGCCCAGACAGTCGTTGTACGCCAGTGTTTCCAGAGGCAGCCATTCCAGCCGGGCGCCGGGCTCCAGCCGGGCTTCCAGGGTTTGCCGCGCAGCCGCGCCGGTGCTGCGGTAGAAGCGCCCCGCCCCCGGCGTGGTGACCAGGGCGTGCGCGCCGGATTGCACCGACAGGTCGATGTCCAGAACGTCCCCGCCGACCAGTCCGCCCGGCGGATGCACGAGCACCTGATGGCAGATTCCAGGGGCCTCGGGGTAGTGACTGGCCAGGGCGCGCAGACCGCCCTCGTGCCGGTGGCGCAGCACCGTGCGCGAGGCGTCGAGCGAGAACTGCAATTGCAATCGGGAGTGCCAGGGTGCCATGGACCAGCAAAGAGAAATGCGACCGGAAACGCTGCTGCGAGGGTTGTAGCAGTGGGAATACGATGATCGCTCCAATCTGCCCCACGGAGTATTTCACATGGCGACTCACAGGCCCACGTTTGAATGGGACGATCCGCTGCAACTCGACGCCCAGCTCAGCGCCGACGAACGCGCGGTGCGCGAGGCCGCGCAGGCGTATTGCCAGGACCAGCTCGTGCCGCGCGTGTTGAGCGCATTCCGCCACGAAACCGCCGACCCGTCGATCTTCGGCGAAATGGGTGCGCTCGGCCTGCTTGGCGCGACGATTCCCGAGGCCTATGGCGGCGCGGAGCTGAACCAGGTCAGCTACGGCCTCATTGCGCGCGAGGTTGAGCGGGTGGACTCGGGCTACCGCTCGATGATGAGCGTGCAGAGTTCGCTGGTCATGCTGCCGATCTTCACCTTCGGCACCGAAGCGATGCGGCAGAAGTATCTGCCGCGGCTGGCGAGCGGACATTGGATCGGCTGCTTCGGCCTGACCGAGCCCGATCACGGCTCCGACCCCGGCGGCATGCGCACTCGCGCCCGCGCCGTGCCCGGCGGGTATGCGCTCAGCGGCAACAAGATGTGGATCAGCAACAGCCCGATCGCCGACGTGTTCGTGGTCTGGGCCAAGGACGATGCGGGCGAGATACGCGGCTTCGTGCTCGACAAAGGCAGCAAGGGCCTGAGCGCACCGGCCATCCACGGCAAGGTTGGCCTGCGCACCTCGATCACCGGCGAGATCGTGATGGACAACGTGTTCTGCCCCGAGGAAAACGCCTTCCCCGAAGTGCGCGGGCTCAAAGGCCCCTTCACCTGCCTGAACAGCGCGCGCTACGGCATCGCCTGGGGCGCGATGGGCGCCGCCGAAGATTGCTACACCCTGGCGCGGCAGTACGCGCTCAACCGCCAACAGTTCGGCCGCCCTCTGGCGGCCAATCAGCTCATTCAGAAAAAACTGGCCGATATGGCCACCGACATCAGCCTGGGCCTGCAGGGCGCGCTGCGGCTCGGGCGCATGAAGGACGACAGCACGGCCGCGCCCGAAGTCACCTCGCTGCTCAAGCGCAACAACTGCGGCAAGGCGCTGGACATCGCCCGCACCGCGCGCGACATGCTCGGCGGCAACGGCATTTCCGACGCGTTCGGAGTGGCCCGCCATCTGGTGAATCTCGAAGTGGTGAACACTTACGAAGGCACCCACGACATCCACGCCCTCATCCTCGGCCGCGCCATCACGGGCATCGCGGCGTTCTGAGACCGGAGATCGGCATGCTCGACCTAATCCTGCGCAACGCC
>JAFGXB010000029.1 GCA_016936875.1 Burkholderiaceae bacterium
AGGAAATCCGTTGCGCGCGCATCCGCTGCGCCGCCTGCCGCAAGTCGGCATCCATCGCGATGGTCACCGGATCGCGATGCATCCACCGTTCGACCGGCACCGCCAGGCCTGAGAGTTCACGCGTCATGGTTCTATGCAGGCAGTGAGAAGTGCCAACTGTTGCCAAGTGCCTCTGGAGTAGAGGCCGCAGGCTTCAGTCCGGGCATCGTAGCGAGGGCGATCAAAACAAAAACCCCGCCTCATGGGCGGGGGCGAAAGTCAGTGGTGCGGCGGCACGCAAGCGCATCCGCCGCAGACCTGATCAGTGAGCGGCCACCGGAGCCGTTGCGCCACCGGGTGAACGAATGTGCTCGACCAGCTCTTGCACGTGCTGGGGCGGGGGCGCTGTGAAGCGGGACACGGCCCAGGCGACGGCGAAGTTCACCGCAGCACCCACCGCACCAAAGGCCTCGGGCGAGATGCCAAGGAACCAGTTTGCGCGGACGTTCTCGGCCATCTCGGTACCCGGGATAAAGAACCAGCCCTTGAACCAGAAGATGTACAGCAAGGTGATGCCAATGCCAGCCAACATGCCGACGACAGCCGCAGAACCGCCGATGCGCTTGCTGAAGATGCCCATCATCAGCGCCGGGAAGATCGACGACGCCGCCAGACCGAAGGCCAGGGCGACCACCTGTGCGGCGAATCCGGGCGGGTGCAGACCGAGGTAGCCGGCCACCAAAATGGCACCGGCCATCGCGATGCGGGCGGCCATGAGTTCACTGCGCTCGGAGATGTTTTTGGCGAATATCCCCTTGAGCAGGTCATGCGAAATCGACGAGGAGATGGCCAGCAAGAGGCCTGCCGCGGTGGACAACGCCGCGGCCAGGCCGCCAGCCGCGACCAGGGCGATCACCCAATTCGGCAACCTAGCGATTTCCGGGTTGGCCAGCACCATGATGTCGTTGTCGACCTTGACCATCTCGTTGCCTTTCCAGCCAAACGACTCGGCCTTCGCAGCGAAGTCCTTGTTCTTGTCGTTGTAGTACTGGATGCGGCCGTCGCCGTTCTTGTCTTCCCACTTCAGCAGGCCGGTCTCCTCCCACTTCTTGAACCAGGTCGGGCGATCGGCATAAACAAGGTTGCCGTCGGACGAGCCCACCGGGCCGGTCTGGATGGTGTTGGTGAGGTTCAGCCGGGCCATCGAGCCGACGGCCGGCGCGGTCAGGTACAAGAGCGAGATGAACACCAGCGCCCACCCTGCCGAGGTGCGCGCATCGCGCACGCGGGGCACGGTGAAGAAGCGGATGATCACGTGCGGCAGACCAGCGGTACCGATCATCAGCGACAGGGTGTAAAGCGTCATGTTGAGCGTATTACTCGTGTCTGCCGTGAATGCCTTGAACCCGAGGTCGCCAATGACCTGATTGACCTTGTCGAGCAGATGCACGCCATCTTGCGTCGTGCCGAACAGGCCCAGCCCCGGAACCGGGTTGCCGGTGAGATTCATGGAAATGAAGACCGCAGGAATGGTGTAGGCAAGGATCAGCACCACATACTGCACCACCTGGGTGTAGGTGATCCCCTTCATGCCACCGAGCACGGCGTACATGAACACCACGGCCATGCCGACGTACAGACCGGTGTTGACGTCCACTTCCAGGAACCGGGAGAACGCCACGCCAACGCCGCGCATCTGACCGATCACATAGGTGATCGAGATGATGATCAGGCAGATTACCGCCACGATACGGGCGGTCTGCGAGTAGTAGCGCTCACCGATGAACTCGGGCACCGTGAATTTGCCGAACTTGCGCAGATACGGTGCGAGCAGCAGGGCCAGCAGCACATAGCCGCCTGTCCAGCCCATCAGGAACACCGAACCGTCGTAGCCGAGAAAGGCGATCAGGCCGGCCATGGAGATGAACGACGCGGCGGACATCCAGTCCGCCGCAGTCGCCATGCCATTTGTGACGGGGTGAATGCCTCGGCCGGCGGCGTAGAACTCGCCGGTATTCGCAGCGCGCGCCCAGAAGGCAATGCCGATGTACAGCGCGAAAGTGAAACCCACCACCAGGTAGGTCAATGTTGTCAGGCTCATGTTTGGTCTCCGTCCTGGTTCAGTCTTCTTCCACGCCGAATGCGCGGTCGAGCTTGTTCATACGCCAGGCATAGAAAAAAATCAGGGCCAGGAAGACCAGAATGGACCCCTGGTTGGCGAACCAGAACCCGAGGTCGGTTCCGCCGACGGGTATGCCGGAGAGCGCGGGCCGCAGCAAAATGCCGAAGCCATAGGACACCAGCGCCCAGATGACCAGGCAAATGGCCATCAGGCGCAGATTGGCGGACCAGTAAGCCCGTCCTGCATTGTGTTGCGTTGTCATCTGTCGTCCCCTCTGTGGAGTGAAATTTTGAAGCATCCGTCTCTCTGCGTTACGCTTTACAGACATCTGGATACATCTTGAGCCGATGCGGAGCGAACCGTATGGCTTCAAACTTACCAACCCCTGACACAGATGATCAGGGCAATCCCTGAATGTTGCGCATCAGTCTCGCCTGCTGCATTGCAACAAATCCAGTCCGCCCATGGCTAGACCTCGAAACTCACGCCTCCCCACACCGGCCACGCTCAGGCGCCGGGTGTGGGCAATGTTCTCCCTCGCCGGTCTGACGGTCACCGTCGTTCTTGCGGTAGCGGGGCTCCTGGCCATGCGCACGATGGGGGCGGATGCCGTCGCGCCGCTGGTGCTGTGTGGGGGCGGCGCGATTTTTGTTCTGGTTCTGCTTCTGGCCCTGGCGTGGCAGGCGGTCGACGAAAAATTGGTGCGCCCGACGCTGCAATGGGCACGCATCCTGCAAGCCATGGCGGCCGCGCCAAGCACCCAGACTGACCACGCCGATCTGCCCGCGCTGTCCTGGCTGAACCCGCTGGATGTTGCACTGCAAGATGTCGCAGAAGCCCTACACCGCGCCCGAACGGAACAAGATACGCAACTCGCCGCCGCCACCCAGGCTGCCAGTCGCAGGCAACTGCAGCTGGAAGCCGTGCTGCGCGATCTCAACGTGGGCGTTGTGGTGTGCAACGCGGCCCATGATGTGCTGCTTTACAACCAGCAAGCCCTGCAAACGCTGCAGGCACCGACCACATTGGGTCTGGGCCGACCGCTGGCTGACAGCCTCGATCTCGCACCGGTGCGCCAGGCGCTTGAGCTACTTGACGCCTGGCGGCACGCGCCAGACATGCGCCATGGCCCTTCCGAGCCGATTGCGGAATTGCGGTTGCCCGCGCCCCACGGCGGATCGGCTCCGCTCGATGCGCGCCTGAGCCGGGTGCGCGACCTCGATGCGCGTGCCGTCGGCTATGTCCTCACGCTGACGCCAGCACCCACCCATCCCGCCCGCGCTGAAGCAGCAGACGACGCGCCGCGCATCTGCGCCCCTGCACCGCTGGCTGCGCGGCCGGAGTTTTACGATTTTGACCTCTTCTCCCAGCCCGTGCCGCCAGTGCAGGCTGGAGCCGCGCTGCGCACCCTGCCGTTTGTCGTGTTCGACACCGAGACCACCGGCCTGGAGCCATCGAAGGGCGACCGTATGGTGCAGATCGCCGGGGTGCGCGTCTTGCATGGTCGGGTCCTCGCGGGCGAGGTGTTCGATCAGCTGGTCAACCCGGAGCGCCCCATCCCCGCGCGCTCCACGGCGATCCACGGCATCACCGAAGCGATGGTGGCACATGCACCAGACATCACCGCCGTGTTGCCCGCGTTCGCGACGTTTTCTCGCGGCGCAGTGCTTGTGGCGCATAACGCCGCGTTCGATCTCAAGTTCATCGCCTTGCAACAGGATCGCTGCGGCGTGCATCTGGACAATCCGGTGCTCGATACGGTGCTGCTCTCGGCCTTCCTGTTTGACCATAGCGCCCAGCACACGCTCGACGCACTCTGCGCGCGCCTCGGCCTCCAGATCATCGATCGCCACACCGCGCTGGGCGACGCACAGGCCACGGCTGCGGTCTTTGCCCGCATGCTCGATCTGCTCGAAGCCCGCGGCGTGCGCACGCTTGCCGACGCGCTGGACGTCAGCGCGCGTATGCATGCCATTCGCCGCAGTCAGGCGAAATACTGAGTGGGCGTGAACGCAGCCGCCCTGGCCTGTCGAGCGCCAGCAGCGGCCCGGCTCATCGCAGCAACTCAGCGCAGCAAAATGGGCTCTCCCGCACCCGGAATTTGCCAGGGGATCTGGCGGTTCTGCAATTGCTCGCTAAAGGCCTTCATACCGCGGTCGTAGTCGCCATGCACCAGGAACACCTTGTGCGGCCTGCCGCAGCGCCCCAGCCAGGCCAGCAGCGCGCTCTGGTCGGCGTGGGCCGAGAAGCCGTTGATGGTATGGATCTGCGCGCGCACCTGAATGTCTTCATCGAATAGGCGCACCCGCCTGGCACCATCGATGATCAGGCGGGCAAGTGTGCCGTTGGCGGCGTAACCGACGAAGATCACGCTGGCCGCCGCATTCCAGAGGTTGTGCCGTAAGTGGTGCCGCACCCGTCCGCCCGTGGCCATGCCGGAACCCGCCATGATGACCGCGCCGCCGCGTATGGTGTTGATGGCCATGGACTCGGACGCATCCCGTGTCATGCGCAGCCCGGGCAAATCGAAGGGATCGCGACCTCGCAGCCGTGCGCTGAACTCGGCGCGCATGGCCTCGGGATAGCGCATGAAAATCTCCGTAACGGAAATGGCCATGGGGGAGTCGAGAAACGCGGTGAGATGCTGCGGGAGTTTTCCCTGCTCCATACCCAGTGACAGGGCGTAAAGCACCTCCTGGGCACGCTCCAGCGCAAAGGTGGGAATGACCACATTGCCGCCACGCGCATGGGTCGCGGAAATGGCGTTGATCAGCTCGTCGATCGACGCCCCCCAGTCACGGTGATCTCGGTCGCCATAGGTCGTTTCCATCACCACATAGTCGGGCGGCGCGGGCGGCGCCTGCGGGTCGTCGAGCAGCGGACGGCCTGGATTGCCAATGTCCCCCGAAAAATAGATGGTGCGCGTCTTGCCGCCATCGCGCAGTTCGAGAAAGATCGACGCGGAACCCAGAATATGCCCCGCGTTCATGAAGGTGGCCTGCACACCCTCGGCGACTTCAAGGCGCCGGCCATAACGGGCTGCGCCGTCGAAAAAGTCCATGCTGTGAAACGCATCAGCCAAGGTGTAGAGCGGCTGGGGCGGCGCCGTATCGCCACGGTGGTGGGCGTGGCGCTGCGCCCGGCGGGCATCTTCTTCCTGCAGCCCGGCGGAATCGGTCAAGACCAAGCGGGCAAGTTCGCGCGCTGGCGCAGTACAAATGATGCGCCCCCGAAAGCCCCGTTTCACCAGCAGGGGAATACGGCCGCAATGGTCGAGGTGGGCGTGTGTGAGAAGCAGGACAGTGATCGACGCGGCATCGAAACCAAACTCCTGTGCGTTTTCTTCGGCCAACTCGCGGCCACCCTGAAACAGGCCACAGTCGACGAGCACGCGGGCATGGTCCGTTTCGATCAAATGGCAGGAGCCGGTGACTTGCTTGGCCGCGCCGTGGCAGGATAGCTGGATCATGTTCATGCTCCTTTCGACAAATCGTGGAATGGCTCCGCGGGCAGTCTTTCAGGACAGCGCCCCTGCTCAAGGATAAAGCGTGTCCAGTCGCCCCCTGGTCTGTTGCGGCACAGGCGCATCACACCGGAAGATCAGTGCGCCTGCAGGAAACACACCGCGCGCGTACAGTCTTTGGCTTTGTCCAAGGAGAAAAAACATGTCCCTGAATCTCGCTCCTGCTTCGCTGAAGGATCGTGTGGTCCTCATCACGGGCGCATCCTCCGGCTTCGGCGAAGCCACCGCCGAACTGTTTGCCCAGGCCGGCGCGCGCCTGGCCCTGAGTGCGCGCCGAGGCGACCGGCTGAACGCCTTGGCCGCACGCCTCAGCGCGCTGGGCTCCGAGGTGCTGGTACTCCCCGCCGACCTGGCCGACATCGGCGCCGCGCAAGCCATCGTGCAAGACACCGAAGCGCATTTCGGCCGACTCGACATTCTGGTCAACAACGCCGGGGTCATGTACCTCGAACCCATCGACAGCGCGGACATGACACGCTGGCAGCACATGATCCAGTTGAATCTGCTCGGACTCATTGCCAGTTGCCAGGCCGCCCTGCCCGGCATGCGCGCCAGAAAGGACGGTCACATTTTCAACATGGCCTCCACTGCGGGGCGTCAGGCCAACCCCAACGGCGGGGGCTATTCCGCCTCGAAATGGGGCGTCGTCGGCTTCAGCGAATCACTGCGGCGCGAGGCCTACAAGGACAATATCCGCGTCACCGTGATCGAGCCGGGTGTGGCCCAAACCGAGCTGCGCGACCATATCGCTCACGCGCCCACGCAGACGTCCCTGAACAACTGGGCCGACAGCATGCGCCAGTTGCAAAGC
>JAFGXB010000257.1 GCA_016936875.1 Burkholderiaceae bacterium
GAACAAACCGCATGCGTGCCGATGCTCTGGACGCTGGAAATCGCGAACGTGCTCCGGGTTGCGGAACGGCGTGGCCGCTGCAATGAGGCGCGCAGCCATCGCTTTCTGGCCCTGCTGGCTGCTCTACCGATTCAGACCCTGCATCAGCCCGCCGATGCCGCGCCCGGGGAGTTGCTGGCCTTTGCCCGACAACATGCGCTGAGCGCCTATGACGCAAGCTACCTCGCGCTGGCCCTGCATGAGGGGCTCCCCCTGGCCACGCAGGATGCGGCGTTGATGCGTGCGGCAGAGTCCAGTGGCGCGGGTGTCTGGGCTGTCCGCGCACCATGAAAGCAAGCAGATCGCAGGCAGCACCTTTCATCCTGCTCGTCATCCTCGCGCTCGGCCTACTGGTTTATTGGCCGGGCCTGTCGGGCGGGTATGTGTTCGACGATTTCGGCAATCTGGTGGACAACGCGGCGTTTGCGCAGAGCGCGCTGCAGGCGCACTTCTGGCATGCGATCTGGAGCGCCCACGCGGGGCCGCTGGATCGGCCGTTGTCGATGTTCACGTTTGCGGCGCAGATGGTGTTCACGGGCATGAACCCGTGGCCGCTCAAACTGGCGAATGTGCTGCTGCATTTGTTCAACGGCTGGCTGATCTGGCTGCTGTCTGCGCGGGTGCTGGGCTGGCTGGAGCGCGGCGCGGCGCGGCCGTGGCTGGTGGGCGCGCCCACTCTGGCGCTGCTGGTCACTGCGTCCTGGGTGCTGGCGCCGATTCAGCTCACGGCGGTGCTGTATGTGATTCAGCGCGAGGAGTCGCTGGCCTCTGCTTTTGTGCTGCTGGGCCTGCTGGCGTACTGGCACGGGCGCATGCGGCTGATCGCGGGGCGGCCGGGCGCTTTGGCGTGGATCTGGGGCAGCCTGGCGCTGGGCACGGCGGTGGCGGCGCTGGCGAAGGAAACGGGGGTGATGCTGCCGGCCTATGCCTTCGTGCTGGAGTGGGTGGTACTGCGCGGGCAGCGGACGGCAACAGGCCTCCCCTCCCCGGCCCTCCCGACGGCCGGGGAGGGGAAGCCTGCCGCGCCCCGCCCCGGCCTCAACCCGCTGATCCCGGTATTCGTTGTGCTGCTGCTGGTTCCCGGCGTGCTGGGCTTGGCGTGGCTGCTGCCCGGCGCACTGAACGGCTCGGCGTATGCCGCCCGCCCGTTCACCCTGAGCGAGCGGCTGTTTACCGAGGGCCGCGTGCTGGTGGATTATTTGCGCTGGATCGTGCTGCCCTCGCCCGATGCGCTCAGCCTCTATCACGACGATATTGCGCTGTCCACCGGCTGGCTGTCGCCGTGGACGACGGCGGCGAGCTGGGCGTTTCTGGCGGCGCTGCTGACTGCGGCGCTGTGGCTGCGCAAGCGCCTGCCGCTGTTTGCCTTTGGTGTGCTGTGGTGGTTTGCCGGGCAGTCGCTGCTGTCTACCTTTGTACCGCTGGAGCTGGTGTATGAGCACCGCAACTATCTGCCGGACTGGGGGGTGTTTCTGGCGCTGTTTGGGCTGCTGTTCACCTGGAGTCCCCTGGCGGCGCGGCACGGCACGCACCTCGCCCATAGCGCGGGAGAGGCCGGGAGGGGGAACACGGCAGACGCCGCGCGCCGCGGCACGCTGCGCCTGCTCACCGTGGGCGGCGTGTTGGCGCTGATTGCGTTGTACGGCGTGTTCACCGCCATCCGGGCGCAAACCTGGGGCAACCCGTACCGGCTGGCGTATTTCGAGGCCACCACGCACCCGCAGTCGCCCCGCGCCAGCTATGACCTGGGACGCATGATGCTCATCCAGGCGCAGGGCGCGGGCAGCCCGCAGTTCCAGATGGGCATGCGGCAGATGGAACAGGGCGCACTGCTGCCCGGCGCCGATCTGCAGCCGCTGCAGGCGCTGGTGTTCATGTCGGCCAAGAACGGCTTGCCAGTTCAAGCGCGTTGGTGGGCGGAGATGCGTCACACCATCGCCACTTCGCCGTTGAGCGCGGAAGACGTGGGTTCGCTCTACAGCCTGATCCAGTGCGGCATCAACGGCGTGTGCCACTACACGCCGGGCGACTTGCAGCAGCTCGGCGGCATCATTGCGTTCGCGGTGCAGCGCAACCCCAGCCGGGCCGATCTCGTGACGCTGCAGGCCAATTGGGCTGCCAATCTGGCGCATGACAACCCGCTGGCCTATCAGCTCATGCTGCGCGCCGTGGCGCTTGATCCCGGCAAATACGACTACTGGAAAAATCTCATCGTCATGCAGATGGCCGCCGGGCTCTATGGCGACGCGGGCAACGTGCTGGCGCGCATGCACGAGTTGAACCGCTTTGGCATTCATGATGCCGAGCTGAAGACACTGGGCGATGCGTTGCGGCAGAAGATCGCCGAGGCGGACCAAACCACTCCCCCTCCCAACCTCCCCCACTCTGTAGGGGAGGCGCCTGAAACCCCGTCCCCAGACGTGGTGAGAGCTGGGGAGAGGAGGCCGTGAAAATGCACACCCAAAAGACATCGATGCCCCCTTCCAGTTCACGCCGCGCGCTGCCCTTCCTGGCCTTCGGTGTCCTGCTGGTCGTCGCCTGGCTGGCGTATTGGCCGGGGCGCACCGGCCCTTTTCTGTTCGACGACTACTCCAACCTCGCCACCTTGGGCGACTTTGGCCACATCGACACCTGGTGGAAAGTCGTGGCCTTTCTCACCTCGGGCTTTGCCGGGCCGACGGGGCGGCCCTTGTCGCTGGCCACTTTTTTGCTCGACGCCCGCAACTGGCCTGCCGCACCCGAGGCGTTCAAGCTCACCAATGTGGCCATCCACCTCATCAACGGCGTGCTGCTCGCGGGCTTGAGCACCGCCTTGGCGCGGGCGCTGGGCATGGCGCGCCAGCCCGCCGCCTGGGTGGGCGTGCTCACGGCGGGGCTGTGGCTGCTCGACCCGTTCTGGGTGAGCACCACGCTGTATGTGGTGCAGCGCATGGCCATGCTGGCGGCCACATTTGTGTTTGCCGGACTGTGGGGCTATGCGCAAGGCCGCGCGCTGCTGGCGCAAGGGCGCAGGCGCGCAGGCTATGCGTGGATGAGCGTGGCACTCGCGCTGGGCACTTTGCTCGCCGTCCTCAGCAAGGAAAACGGCGCGCTGCTGCCGCTGCTGGCCTGGGTGCTCGAAGCCTTGGTGTTCGACCGCAACCACACCGCGCTGGAACAGGGCGGACGCGCCTTTCTCGCCTGGCGCTGGGTGTTCATCCGCCTGCCCGCGCTGGCGGTGCTGGCCTATCTCGCCACCTTTCTGCCGGGGCTGTGGACGGGCGCAGCCGCGGGCCGCGACTTCACCCCGCTGCAGCGCCTGCTGACGGAGAGCCGCATCGTCTGGACGTATCTGGGCGACATCTGGCTGGCCCGCACGCATGACGGCGGGCTGTTCCACGACGACATCGTGCTGTCCACCGGGCTGTTGCATCCGCTGTCCACGCTGTTTGCCGTACTCGGCATTCTGGCGCTCATCGCCTTCGCCACCCTCTCACGCTGGGCACGGCACCCGGTGGTGGCCGCGGCAGGCGTGGCCGTGGGGTTTTACCTGGCCGGGCAAGTGATGGAAAGCACCTGGCTGCAACTGGAGCTCGCATTCGAGCACCGCAACTACCTGCCCGCGGGGCTGATGTTTTTGCCGCTGGCGATTTTTGTCGTCGGGGTCAGGTCTAGCTTCGTAGCATTTGCTACGAAGCTAGACCTGACCCCACGATGGCCTATCTGGTTCGCCGTAGCCCTGCTGGCCTTGTTCGCCCTGCAAACCGCCCGCCGCGCCGACGTCTGGGGCAAACCTTTCCAGCAGGCCTTGGTGTGGGCGCGCGAGCACCCCGATTCGCCGCGTGCGCAAGGCTATCTGGCCAACTTCTGGAGCAACACCGGCAACACGCCCGAGGCCGCGCGTCTGCTCAACGCCGCCTTGCGCGAGCATCCGCACAGCCTCATCCTGCTGATCAACCGTGCCGGCGTGGCCTGTGCGCAAGAGCAAGCTCCTGACGGTCTGCGCAGCAGCCTGCTGCATGCCGCCCGCACCGCCGATCTGGCCGACAACGTCACCCAGTACCAGTTCGGCAAATTGCTCGACGGCCTGGGCACATGCACCGCGTTCGGCCCTCACTTCGGGCAAGACCTCATCACTGCGGCGCTGGCGAATCCGCACGCCGGACAAGCCGCGGTGCAGCGCGATCTGCTGCACCGCGAAGCCTTGGCCGCACTTGCAGCTGGCGATGCGCAGGCGGCCTATGCCCTCGACCTGCGGGCGCTGGATCTACCCGGTTTGCCCGTGGGCGCGCGGCTGCGCTTCGCCGTGGAGCTTGCCAGCGCCGGACATCCGCGCGAGGCGCTCGACCTGCTCAACACCGTGCCTTCTCCGCTGTCGCATATTCGCGGCTGGACAATGGCCGCCCTGCATCAGCGCTGGTTGCGTCATGTGGGCTTCTATCAAGACAGCGAAGCCCACCTGCGCAAGGTGCTGACCCAGGAGATCGCTGAGAAAGCCGCCAAGGCGGCGCAATGAGCCCCCCATGACGAACAAAACGCATCCTGAAACGCATCCTGGGGTCAGGTCTAGCTTCGTAGCATTTGCTACGAAGCTAGACCTGACCCCCACCCAACTTTCCATCGTTCTCCCCGCACGCAACGAGGCCGGTGCAGTGGGGCAGACGGTTGCGCGCATTCGGGCTCTGTATGCCGGAGCCGAAATCATTGTGGTGAACGACGGCTCCACCGACGCCACCGCCACTGTGGCCGCGCAAGCCGGTGCGCACGTCATCAGCAAACCGTATGGCATGGGCAATGGCGCCGCCATCAAGACGGGCGCACGCGCTGCGCAAGGCAAGGTCTTGGTGTTCATGGACGCGGACGGACAGCACGACCCCGCCGACATCCCCCGCCTGCTCGCCAAGCTCGACGAAGGCTACGACATGGCCGTGGGCGCGCGCGGCGATGGCTCTCAGGCCAGCGTGGGCCGCGGCCTGGCCAACGGCCTCTACAACCGCCTCGCCACCTGGATGACCAACCATCCCGTGCTCGATCTCACCAGCGGTTTTCGCGCCGTGCGGGCCGATAAATTCCGCGAGTTCATTCACCTGCTGCCCAACGGGTTCTCCTACCCCACCACCAGCACCATGGCGTTTTTTCGCAGCGCCTACCCGGTGGCCTATGTGCCCATCAACGCGGCAAAGCGCGTGGGGAAAAGCCACATCCGCCCGCTGCGCGACGGGGTGCGCTTTCTGCTCATCATTTTCAAAATCGCCACGCTGTACTCGCCGCTCAAGCTGTTCGCGCCGGTGGCGGCCGGGTTCTTTCTGCTCGGCCTTGGCAACTACGCCTACACCTTCAGCATTGGCCACCGCTTCACCAATATGAGCGCCCTGCTCATGAGCGCTGCGGTCATTGTGTTTCTCATCGGGCTGATTTCCGAGCAGATCACCAACCTCACCTACAAGCGGGATGGCTGAGCGGCTAAAATCGAGCTAGCCATTTCACGCAGCGAGCGCCCCATGAAAATCGTCCCTGTCTATGAAGCCAAAAACCGGTTTTCCGAACTGCTGGTGGCTGCAGAGCAAGGAGAGGTCGTTTCCATCACCCGGCGCGGAACCGCGGTCGCCCGGCTCATCGCCGAGCCAGCGGTCAAACAAGGCAAGGCGGAGGCCAGGCGCCGCATCGCCGCCAGCTTTTCGCGTTTGCGCACCTGGCGCGACGAGGTTCGACTCGAAGGCGACATCAAGGCGCTATCCCGCGAAGGCGCACGCTGATGCCTTTCGTCATCGACAACTCGGTCGTCTGC
>JAFGXB010000258.1 GCA_016936875.1 Burkholderiaceae bacterium
CGGGTACGAGATCGGAGAGCCGTCCGCGCCAGCCGCAGGCAAGCCTCTCTACAACCTGCGCGCCATCGCAGCACACCCTGACGCCGCGGTGATCGTGACCGAGGGCGAGAAGGCCGCCGATGCCCTGGGCAAGCTAGGTCTTATCGCGACCACATCGGGCGGCGCAAGCAGTGCCAACGCCGCCGACTGGGCCCCGCTGGCCAGTCGCCGGGTGCTGATCTGGCCTGACCATGACGAACCTGGCGCGCAGTATGGCCGGGAGGTAGCCGCCCGCTTGCTGGCGCTCGGCAGCACCATCGCCGTGATCGACGTGGCTGCACTCGGTCTGCCGCCCAAAGCAGACGCCTGGGACTGGTGGAAGGCCCGCCCGCAGACGACTGCCGCCGAGGTGCTGGCGCTGGCTGCGCTGCCGGTTTTGCCTGCCGCCCCCCTTGCGAATGCTGCGAATCTTGCGAACGCAGAACGCCATTCGCAGCATTCGCAACTACCCCCGCTGCCTGTCCCGCAAGCCCTGGAGCGCGCCTGCGCCCTGGTGATGCCGCAGACAGAAGGCAGCGACGCCCCCTACCCCTTGGGGGCCCTGGGCCCGCTGGCTGCTGCTGCGGCCGCCCTGGCCGAAGGCGCGCAGGTCTCGCCGGCCATGGCCGGGCAATCGCTGCTGGCGGCCGCCGCCCTGCTGGTGCAGGGCGCAGCGAACGTGCGCACCTTATCGGGTCACGCCGCACCCCTGAGTCTGTACGCCCTGACCATCGCCCAGAGCGGCGACGGCAAGGACACGGCCGACCGCCCCGCCCTGCGCCCGATCCATGACTTCCAGCGCGAAGCAGGCCAGCGCCATGCGGAGGCGATGCAAGCCTATGAGGAGGCCAAATCTCGGCGCAAGAAGAACGACCCGCCGCCCGACCCTCCCGGCCCTGCGCCCTATCGCATCGCCGCCGATCTGACCATCGAGGGCATGCGCCGCAGTTTTGCTGAAGGGGTGTCTGCGCAAGGCGTTTTCTCGACCGAGGCGGGCGCTGTGCTCGCCGGGCACGCCATGACGCCAGAGAACCGCACCAAGACCGCCGCAAGCCTGTGCGGGCTGTGGGATCGAGGCCACCTGTCTGTGGTGCGCGCGGGTGGAGGCCGGACGGAGCGTTATGGCGTGCGCCTGTCCGCTCACCTGCTGATCCAGCCCGCCGCCCTGGGGGATGTGATGGGGGATGAAGTGTTATCGGGCATCGGGTTCTGGCCGCGCTTCCTGCTGGCCTGGCCTGCACCGCTTGCGCCGCGTGTGTTCAAGCCCTGGCGACCTGAACACAGCCCGGACATGCTCAGGTATTGGGCTGACTGCAAGCGCCTGTTGTCGCGCCCGCTGCCTGATGACTGCGACCCGCTGCCGGTGGTTGAGCTCGACGCGCAGGCCGCCCAGCGCATGGCCGGGTTTTTTGAGGACATGGAGCGCGAAGGACGGCAGGGCGGACTGCGCGACGTGCAGCCCTTCGCGCTGCGCGCGACCGAACAAGCCTGCCGCATCGCCGGGGTGCTGACGTGCTTCGCGGGCGCTGAGGGGATCGACGATCAGGCCGCCGCCTGGGGTGCAGCCCTGGCTGCGCACAGCCTGGACAACTGGCAAGCGGCGCTATCGGGCAAGGCCGATCCGACACCGGGCCGGGCGCTGACGCTGTATCGCTGGTTGGTGGAGCGCGTGGGCTGGGTGGCCCTGAAAGACATTCCGCGCATCGGGCCGTCTTGTTTGCGCAGCGCTGACCGACGCAATGACGCCCTCGACCGACTGGAGGCGCTGGGGCTGGTGGAGTTCGACGGGCAGAACGTCAAAGCGCAAGGGGTTGACCATGCGCGCCGCTGACATCGTTCGCCGCATTTGGGGTGATCCACCCCTTGCGAATGCTGCGAACGCTGCGAACGCCGAATGCTATTCGCAAGATTCGCAGCATTCGCAGCCCATCCCCCAAAGCATTCCATCCCTGCCGGGCCTGCTAGCGCAGCACGGCGGCTTCCCCGGTATCGACTGGCACGGACTGACCCTGACTGACGCGCAGGCATCCGCTCTGTGGATCGTGCAGCGCCCCGACGGCCTGCTGACCGTGCTGACCACCGTGGCGCCGATCAATAAACCGCTGAGCTACGCCCATGCGTGGCCTGCTCGATTCACCACCCCGGAACCGGACGACGCCGCCCCCGCCCTGTCCGCTGCGCAGGCCCTCATCGCCCGCGCCCGTGAATCGCCGTTTTAACCGCAGCTGTCCCCACCCCGCAGAGTCAGGGCAGCGTGAGGGCAAAGCGACTGCGTGGAGGCAACCGCGTGGAGGCAACCGCATGGGGGGCAAGGTAGGCCTGGGTTTCACCCGGCGCTTGTCGCGCCCGCCGAAACCGGCTCTTGGTCAGGCTGCGCCCGACACCCTGTTTTTCCCTCTTTCCTGTGCCGCGTTCGGCACTGCGTTTCTCACCCGTTTTGGAGAAGATGATGACTGAACAGACCAACCCCTTGAACACGCTCTTTGACCGCCTCGATGCGGCGGCGAAACTCGCCCGGCAACTCAGCGGCAAAGCCGCGGCGCGCACGGTGTGCGAGGCCTTCGTGAGCGAGCGCCTGGCCGACCTCCAGGCCCTGCAGCGCAGCGGCGTGCCGCTGGCGCGTTATGCACGCCTGATCGCGCCCCGTCTGGGCGTGCGCCCTGCCGCGCTGCTGGACGCCGTGCGCCGGGCCGGTTTGTCGGCTGCGGTCTCGGCGCCGCGTTCGACGGCCGAGGCCAAGTCCCCGCCCGCAGGCCCGCCTCCTGCGGCGAAACCGTCCGCCTCATCCGTTCCTTCGCTGGCTCCTTCGCTGGCCCCTTCGCAGTCCCCGTCGGGCGTGCCCGGTCTGGAGCTGCCGCCCTGGGCGGACGGCTCGGATCGACTGCCGGAGGAATCCGAGGCGGACTACATCCTGCGCAAGAACCTAGAGGGGCCGCCCGCTGCCGGGATCAAAGCCATCGGCGAGTCTCCGGCGGAACGGGCGGATGCGCTGCTCAAAAGCGGCAAGCTCGCTTTCGGCGCGGACGGCCCGACCGAGAGCGACCGCAAGACGCTCATCACCCTCATCGAGCGCTTCGGTGCCAACGCCGTGGAGCGGCGCATCGACATCGAGCGCAAGGCGTCGCCGGGGGACAAGCTCTACCCGAGCACGCTGCGCGCACGCATGACGGGAGCGTCCCATGCGTGAACGCACCGTGCATCTGGCGCTGCGCGCCACCCCCGCCGAGGCGGCCCTGATCCGCCATGCCGCCGAGGCGGCGATGCTGTCCACCAGCAGCTACCTGCGCACCCTGGCGCTGGGGGGTGATGGGTGCGTGATCCGCCTGCAATCCCTGCAGGCGGAGTTGCGGCGTCAGGGCGGACTGCTCAAGCATCTGGTCGCACGCGGCGCGCTCGACCGCCACGCCACGGAACAGGCCCTGGCGCTGTGGCGTGAAGTGGTGCAGCAGATTGCCGAGGCCGCGCATGCTCGCCAAAATCATTGCGCGTAAAACGCCCGCGCGCGGATTCGGCGAGGCCGTGCGCTATATCGCCCGCGACCGCCCCGACCAGGCGGGCGATCCCCGCCCGGAAATGGGCACGCTGGGCTTTGCCTGTCCGCTGGATACGGCCGAGGATAGACAGACTGCCATCGCCATTCTCGACGCCACGGCAGCTGCGGCACGGCGCAAGACGGGAAGCTCCCCGGTCTATCACGTCACCCTGGCCTGGCAGGCGGGCGAACACCCTACGGCCACGCAGATCGGCGCGGCGTGCGCGCAGGTGCTGGGCGCGCTGGGCTTCGAAGGGCATGAGGCGCTGTGGGCGCTGCACCGTGATACCGAGCACGATCATGTGCATTTGATCGTCAACCG
>JAFGXB010000259.1 GCA_016936875.1 Burkholderiaceae bacterium
ACACGCAGCTTCTGCAGACGCCCCACCGCCACCTGGGTGACGTAGGGCATGAGGTTGTTGGGAATGCCGCGAGGGTCTTCGCCAATGAGCCCGCTCTCGTGCGCGCCCACCGGGTTGAAGTAGCGCAGCCGGGCGATCCGCCAATGCGGCTCGGCGCGGTGAAGGTCGCCGAGGATTTCCTCAATCATCAGTTTGCTGCGGCCGTAGGCGTTGGTTGCGCTGAGCGGAAAATCCTCGCGAATGGGCACCGAGGCCGGGTCGCCATACACCGTGGCGGACGATGAAAAAATGATGTTGCCCACCTTGGCGCGCTGCATTGCCTCCAGCAGCGTGACGGTGCCGCCGACGTTGTTGTCGTAATACATGAGCGGCTTTTCCACCGACTCGCCCACCGCCTTGAGCCCGGCGAAGTGAATCACCGCATCAATCTTGTATTGCGCGAAAACGGTGTCGAGCTGCGCCGCATCGCGGATATCGGCCTGGATGAAGCCGGGTCGCTTGCCGGTGATGCGCTCCACCCGCGCCAGCGATTCCGCACTGCTGTTGCACAGGTTGTCATAGACCAGCGGCGTGTAACCGGCTTCGATCAGGGCGACGCAGGTGTGCGAGCCGATATAACCGGCTCCGCCGGTGACAAGAATGGTGGCTGGGGTCATGGGGTTGTTTTGACGGTGAAGGGAAAGACCGGGTTTCCCCTATTCTGCCTTGCAGACAAGACGCACGGGCGTCGCGTGTCTTGCCGCTGTTGCATCGGCTGCGTTTCTCGCCGGTACGATGCGGCACCATGACACAAGACATCCACACCGGCCTGCCGCCATCCGCCTGGATCGTCCGCCACGCCGCGCTGCTGCGTGCAGGCGGCAAGGTGCTCGACGTGGCTTGCGGCGGGGGACGCCATGTGCGCTGGCTGCAGCAGCGCGGGCACACGCTGTTTGCCGTTGACCGCAACGCCGAGGCGCTCGCCGGTCTGCAAGACATCGCCCAGGTGCGGGTGGCTGATCTGGAATCGGGCCCCTGGCCGTATGCACAACAGACTTTCGATGCCGTCCTCGTCACCAACTATCTCTGGCGCCCGCTGTTGCCCCACATCGTGCAGGCCGTGGCGCCGGGCGGCGTTCTGCTTTACGAAACCTTCGCCCTCGGCCAGGCTAGCATCGGCAAACCGTCGAACCCCGAGTTCCTGCTGCGCCCTGGCGAATTGCTCGACGCCGTGCGCCCGGCGCTGCGGGTGATCGCCTTTGAAGACGGCTTCACGACCACACCGCACCCGGCTTATGTGCAGCGCATCGCCGCCGTGCGCGAGGCCACCAACGCCAGCGCGGCAGACCGATACAATCTCCTGATTTGATACGCAGCAATCGCAGAACAATGCCCTCCCAACCTCTGGTCATTCGCGGCAGCATCGTTGCCCTGGTGACCCCCATGCACTCCGACGGCAGCGTGGACTACCCCGCGCTGCGCAAGCTGGTCGACTGGCACATCGAACAAGGCACCGACTGCATCAGCCCGGTCGGTACCACCGGCGAATCGCCCACCATCCCTGTTGACGAGCACATCGAAATCGTGCGCGTCGTGGTCGAGCAGGCGGCAGGTCGCGTGCCGGTCATGGTCGGCGCCGGTGCCAACTCCACGCGCGAGGCCATCGAGCTGTCGCGCCACTGTCAGGACGTCGGCGCAGACTGCGTGCTCAGTGTCGTGCCGTACTACAACAAACCCACGCAAGAGGGCATGGTGGCGCACTTCAGCGCCATTGCCGCAGCGGTGGATATTCCCGTCGTGCTGTACAACGTGCCGGGCCGCACCGTGGCCGATATGCACGTGGACACCGCGCTGCGGCTCGCCCAGGTACCCGGCATCATCGGGATCAAGGAAGCCACGGGCAATATCGACCGCGCGGCGCAACTCATCAAAGGTGCGCCTGATAGCTTCTCCATTTATTCCGGAGACGACCCGACTGCCGTGGCACTGATGCTGCTGGGAGGCCACGGCAATATCAGCGTCACGGCCAACGTGGCGCCGCGCGAAATGCACGCGCTGTGCGTGGCGGCGATGGCGGGCAATGCCGCGCTCGCCAGCAAGCTGCACTTTGCGCTGATCGAACTCAATCAGATGCTGTTCTGCGATCCCAATCCCATCCCGGTCAAGGAGGCGTTGCGCCTCATGGGCCGCATTGGCCCGGGCCTGCGCCTGCCCCTGACCCCTTTGCAGACGGCGCACCACGCACCGCTGCGTGCGGCGATGCAAGCCCTCGGCCTGCCCATCGTCTCTTGACCCCTGACACTTCGAGACCCATTCGCGTATGAATCGTTCCACATCCAGGCGACTGAGCGCCCTGGCCCTTGCGCTTGGCGCTTCGGGCTTTCTGAGCAGCTGCTCCTCGCTGAGCACCGCCGTCCAAGGCAAGAGCGTCGACTATGAAAGCGCCAAACAGGGCAATCAGCTCGCGGTGCCCCCAGACCTGACCCAACTGGCACGACAGGAACAATACGTCGTCCCTGGCAGTCCCAACGCTCCGGTCAGCGCCCTGGCTTATGACCAGGGTGTGCAAACCGCGGAGCAAGTGGCCAAAACCAATACGGTGCTGCCGCAATACCCCGGCATGCGCATTGATCAGGCCGGTGCGCAGCGCTGGCTGGTGGTCGACTCCACCCCGGATCAGCTCTGGGAAAAGGTCAAAGGCTTCTGGCAGGAAAACGGCTTCTACCTCACCCAGGCCGATGCAGGCACGGGCATCATGGAAACCGATTGGGGAGAGAACCGCGCCAAGCTGCCGCAGGATTTCATTCGGAAATATCTCGGCAAGGTGTTCGACAGCCTGTATGACACCGGCACGCGCGACCGCTTCCGCACCGTGTTCGAGCGCACCCCGGACGGCAAGGGCACGCAGATCTACATCACCCACCAGAAAATGAAGGAGGTTTACAGCTCCAACGACAAGTCAACCACGGCATGGGAGCCGGCCACGCCAGACCCCGAACTCAATACCATTTTTCTGCGCAAACTCATGGTCACGCTCGGCATGAGTGACGAAGCGGCCAAGCAGCGCGTGGAAAACCCGGTGCAGATTGCGCCACCGGTGGCCTCGAAACTGATCGACGACGGCCTGGCTCTCCAGTTGCAGGACGGCTTCGAGACAGCCTGGCGCAAGGTCAGCCTAGCGATCAACACCGCGGGTTTTACCGTGATCGACCGCAACCGTTCGGCTGGCCAGTTTGACGTGCGTTACATCAGCGCCGAGGCGGCGCTCAAGGCGTCGCAAGACAGCTCCGGTTTTTTTGGCAAGCTGTTCGGCAAGAAAGAATCCGAGCCCAAGCCTGCCGACTATCGCATTGCGCTGCAAACCTCTGGATCGCAGACCGTGGTGTCGGTGCAGACTCTGGATGGCAAGCCCCTGCAAACAGACGACGCGCGCAAAATTCTGCAAATCCTGCAGCAACAGATTCAGTAAGTTCGCGCTCGGCCGACCCCAAGCGGGTCGGCTGCAGGCAACAAAAAAGCCGACTTGCGTCGGCTTTTTTGCATCTGTAAAAAACAGATTACTTGGCGGCGCTGGCACCAGAAGCGGCTTCGGCAGGGGCCGAAGCAGCAGCCGGAGCCGAAGCAGCGGCAGGAGCCGAAGCCGGGGCGGACGCAGCGGCGGGAGCCGAAGCAGCAGCAGGCTCAGAAGCAGCAGGAGCGGCTTCTTCTTTCTTGCCGCAAGCGGCCAGGGCGAGTGCGGCGATCATCGATGCCAGCAGAATGGTCTTTTTCATTACTTTCCTCTAAGCGTCAGTCAAAATGGGCGGGGGCCCGAAAAATTCATTACCGTCCTGATTGAACCTAACGGCAACCAGAACCGGTTAGCACATCAAGCTCAGCGCATAAGTATAGTGGGACTTCGGGTTATCCCCGTGTTGCAATTTTACGGTTCAAAATCAGGCTGTGGTTTATTTGTCACAGCCCGAGTGTTATTGCGGGAAAAGCGGGAACGGCCTTTTGCCAAGCGTCTTCAAAAGCGAGGCGCAGCGCATGCAAGCGTGTGGCGCTGTGCCATTGTTCTGCGGACATCCAGGTAGCCGTATGGGCGCAAACGGCGCCGCTTGGCGTCCAGGCCATTTCATGCAACCCGCTGACGTGTCTCTCGGAGATTTGTCGGCAATCGATCAGGTGCGCGAAGTCGCGGCGAAACGCTGCGAAGCGTGCAAAGCGCGGGCGCACGGTGCTCCAGTCCACCGCCAGCATACGCAGGGCGGCATGGCGTCTCGGGTCAGGCAGTGCCCAAAGTTCGAGTTGCCGAATGAAGGCGGGCTGCTGCAAGGGCCAGGCGCTGAAGTCGGTGCTGAAACACAACAGCGTCGCGCTTTGATTGGCAACAAGTGCGTGCAAGGCGGCGTGTGCTTTCGTGCGCGTGTCGATTGACACGTCCTGCGCACAGAGCGGCTGTCGCGCCGCATCGTTGCCCAGTGCGTCTGCCATCTCACCCCCGCCGGGTTCTGGTTTTGGTGGCCACTGGCGGGGCCACCTCGCCCGTCAGCAACCAGCCCTGCGCGCACCACTGCGCGAGCACGGTCAACTCGGCTGGCGTGGCGTCTTTCACTTGCTGCGCGGTCAGCTTGTGCTGATCGGCCAGCACGCGCAGCAAGGACGACGGCGCCAGCTCCGCAGACACTGCCTCGCTGTTGAGGAACACGGTCTGTGCGGTGTAGAGCATCTTGCTGCGCCGGTCCAGGCGACAACCCGTTCGCTGGCAGGCCCGGCGCAGGCTTGCCGGGGTAGCCTCCACGCGGTCAAACCAGACTTGCGGCTTGGGGGTGGTGAGATAGGCGCCCAGTACGGATTCAAACAGGGCGGCGTCCGGCTTGAGCTTGGCAAACGCCTGCGCCGCGAACTTCACCATCGCGGGCGGCAGCAAGGCCGGGGCAGCCCCTTCGCGCAACGGCGGGTCGGTGTAGATCGGGCCGCCGTGCTGCGATTCGGCCAGTTGCCACAACACTTCCTTGAGCAGCTCGCCCTGGGGCGGAGCGCGAAAACCGATGGAATAGGTCATGCAATCGTTGCCCACGGCAATGCCGTCGTGCCCCCAACCCGGGGGCAGGTAAAGCATGTCTCCGGGCTCCAGAATCAGGTCGTCTTCCGGGGTGAAATGGGCGAGCAGTTTGACCGGCTTGCCCGGCTGCAGCGTGGCGTCGCGCACCGGGCCGATCCGCCAGCGTCTGCGGCCTGCGGCCTGCAGCAGGAATACGTCATAGGCATCTTGGTGCGGGCCCACGCCACCGCCGTCGCTGGCCCAGGAAATCATCAGATCGTCGAGCCGCGCATCGGGGACGAAGCGAAACTGCGATAGCAAATCGCTGGCCGCATCGACATGCAAGTTCACGCCCTGTACCAGCAGAGTCCAGTTGCGCTGCTCCACTGGCGGCAGTTGCCTGCGCGCAAACGGCCCATGATCGAGTTGCCAGCGCCTGCCTTCGCGCTGCAGCAGGCGCGATTCCACATCGTCGTCCCCGGCCAGTGCGAACAACTGCGCACGGCTCAGCAGCGGCGCAAACCCGGCAAACGCCTGGCGCAGCAGCAGCGGCTTGCGCTGCCAGACTTCGCGCAAAAAACGCGCTTCGGTGAAAGTGCCCCAATCCAACGTCACAGTTGACATGCTTGTCATGTTCCAATGCGGGCGAACTTTTGATCGTCCCCCGTTTCCATTCCCAAACTCCTGCGAGCATACCCATGAAAATCACGCAAGGCCTTGTCGCCACCCTGTCCTGGCGCATGACGGACTCCCAAGGCGAACTCATCGACGAGAACGCCGAGGGCGATGACTTCTATGTGGGCGGCGACGATCTGCTGCCCCGCATGGCCGAGCAGATGATCGGCAAGGGCGCGGGCGATACCGGCGACATCTACCTCCAGCCGGAAGATGCTTTCGGCGACTATGAGCCCGATCTGCTGCTGGTCGAAGACCGCAAGCTGTTTCCCGCCGAACTGGAAGAGGGCATGATGTTCGAGCAACTGCCCGAAGGCTGCTCGCCGGGCGACGCCGATGCGTTTTACACCGTGACCGAACTCCACGACGACAAGGTGCTGCTCGACGGCAATCATCCCCTGGCCGGGCTGGCGCTGCGCATCGAGTACACCGTGCTCGACGTGCGCGAAGCAGACCCGGACGAAATTGAAGCCCAGAGCGCCCTGCTCGACTCGGCGGACGCGGGGCTGTTCCTGCCCGGCGAGAAGTAAGCCAGACGCTCAGCGCGTACCGTTCCCCGAGCGTTCACGCACGCGGCGCGCCTCCTTGCGTGCGCGCCATTCCAGGCGCAGGTGCAGGCTCCAGCCCAGCCGGGTGATGGCATAGCCGAGCAGCGCAAGAATCAGCGCCAGCAGGGGTACGCCCACGAACAGCGGCGTGCCCAGATTCCACGCCCAGTGCACCAGCGACACGGTGGAATCCCAGAGGTGCAGCCAGTCGAACTCGGGCGGTGCGGTGAGCGTCTGCGCGGACTGTTCCGGGCTGACCAGGATGCCCAACTTGTAGGCCAGCAGATAGAGCGGCACGATGGTGAGGGGATTGCTGTAGAGCGTGACCACCAGCGCGATGGGAAAGTTGCAGCGCACCAGCAGGGCCAGCCCCCCGGCGGTGAGCATCTGGAACGGGCCGGGAATGAGGCCGCCGATCATGCCTGCGGCAACGGCCAGCGCCACGCTGCGGCGGTTCAGGCTCCACAGCGACGGATGGGTGATGTGTTGAGTGAACGGGCGCAGCCAGCGATTGTTTTGCATCGCCTCGAACTTGCGCACCAGCAGTTTGGCCCAGCGTCTTGCCATCGCTGTGATTCCTTGTGACCGGCGTTCAGTGCGCACCGGTGGAGCCGAACCCCCCGGTGCCGCGCTCGGACGCCGCAAAGTCGTCCACCACCTGCCACGTCGCCTGCACCACCGGCACGATGACCATTTGCGCAATGCGCTCCATCGGTTGCACGGTGTAGGGCGCTGTCCCGCGGTTCCAGCAGCTCACCATCAGCGGCCCTTGGTAGTCGGAATCGATCAGGCCGACCAGGTTGCCGAGCACCACGCCGTGCTTGTGCCCCAGGCCGGAGCGCGGCAGCAGCATGGCGCACAGGCCCGGGTCGGCGATGTGCATGGACAGGCCGGTGGGGATGAGCTCGGTTTGCCCCGGCTGCAGCACCAACGGCGCGTCGATGCAGGCGCGCAGATCGAGCCCGGCGCTCCCCGTGCTGGCGTAGGCGGGGAGTTGGTCGCGCAGGCGCGGGTCAAGCAGGCGGACGGCAATCGTCGTCATGGGAGGGCTCTTTCGGACAAGGAAAACGCACCGCGGCGCGTCATGCGCCAGGCGGGGATTGAAGCGGAGTGTCGGATACCGGCAGACGCTGCGCAATGTGTGCGACCAGCTTGCGCGCCAGGTCGATCTTGCTGCCAGCGCCCAGCGATTGATGGCCGCTGGCATCGAACAGTTCCAGCCGGTTGTCGTCGCGTCCAAAGGTCTCGGGGCCGAGGTTGCCCACCAGCAAGGGCACGCCCTTGCGCAAGCGCTTGGCGCTGGCGTGCTGCAGCAGGTTTTCGCTCTCCGCGGCAAAACCCACGCAAAACGGCGCCTGCGGCAGGGCGGCTACGGCAGCGAGGATGTCGGGATTTGTCTGCAGGGCGATGGGCGGCGGCAGGGCATCAGGCGTTTTTTTCTGCTTCTGCGCCAGCACCTGCGCGGGCCGCCAGTCGGCCACGGCGGCCGTGGCAATGAAAACCTGCGCCTGCGCGGCCCGCGCCATGACCGCGTCGAACATCTGCTGCGCACTTTCCACCGCAATGCATTCCACGCCAAACGGCGCGGCCAGTGCGGTTGGGCCACTGACCAGCAGCACCCTTGCGCCCGCCTCGCGCGCCGCGCGCGCCACGGCGTAACCCATTTTGCCGCTGGATCTGTTGGTCAGGCCGCGCACCGGGTCGATGGGCTCGAAAGTTGGCCCAGCGGTCACCAGCACGGTGCGCCCTTCAAGGCAACTGGCAGTGAGTGCGGCAACAATGTCCTGCAGCAAATCCTCGGGCTCGACCAGGCGACCCTCACCCACTTCGCCGCAAGCCTGCTCCCCCGATGCCGGGCCGCAGATGCGCGCACCGTCGGCGCGCAGAGTGGCCATATTGCGCTGCGTGGCGGGATGCAGCCACATCTCGCGGTTCATTGCCGGGGCGAACAGCACCGGCTTGCCCGCAGCGAGCAGCAGGGTGGACAGCAGATCGTCCGCCAGCCCCTGTGCGGCACGCGCCAGGGTGTGTGCCGTTGCGGGGGCGACGACGATGAGATCGGCCGCCCGCGCCAGCTCGATGTGCGCCATGGTGTTGGGCACGCGCGCGTCCCACAAATCGGTGAACACCGCTTTGCCGGAGAGCGCCTGGAACGTCGCCGCACCAACAAAGCGGCTGGCCGATTCCGTGAGCACCACCTGTACCTGTGCCCCGGCTTTGACCAGCAGCCGACAAAGCTCGGCAGACTTGTACGCCGCAACCCCGCCGGTGACGGCGAGCAGAATGGATCGGCCTTGCAGGTCCATATCGGGGGCTTCGCCTGCTCAGGCGCCGAGGCGTTGTTGCAGCAGGCTGCGCGCCTGCGCCAGCGCGGCGTCGATGTGCTCTGGCTGCGTACCGCCGGCCATGGCGAAGTCCGGACGGCCGCCGCCCTTGCCGCCCACAGCCTGCGCGGCGACGCTCACCAGATCACCGGCCTTGATCTGGCCCAGGCGGTCGGCGGTCACGCCAACGGCGAGCTGCACCTTGTCGCCTTCTTTGCTGACCAGCAGCACCACGGCGGTCTTGAGCTTGGACTTGATGCGATCGACCGCTTCGCGCAGTCCTTTGGCATCCAGCCCGTCCATGCGGGCGAGCAGCACCTTGGCCCCGCCCATGTCGATGGCCTGCGACAGCATGGCGTCGCCCTGTGCGGCGGCCTGCTGCGCCTTGATCTGGGCCATGTCCTTGTCAAGCTGACGCTGCTGCTCAAGCAGCTGCTCAACCTTGGCGACAGACTCTTCGGCCGGCGCCTTGAGCGTGCGCGCCAGTTTGTGCAACAGCGCGTTTTGCTGCTGCACAAAGGTCAGCGCATTCAGTCCGGTGATGGCCTCCACGCGACGTATGCCTGCCGCCACGCCGCCTTCAAGCGTGATTTTGAACAGCCCGATATCGCCCGTGCGCGCGACATGCGTGCCGCCGCACAGTTCGCGTGAATTGCCAATGTCGAGCACGCGAACAGCGTCGCCGTACTTCTCGCCGAACAGCATCATGGCGCCGAGGGTCTTGGCGTCGTCGATGGGCATGACACGCGCCTCAGTGGCTTGGTTGAGCAGAATCTGCTCATTGACCATGCGTTCCACGCGGCGAATCTCGTCGTCGCTCATCGGCGCGTCGTGCGCGAAGTCGAAGCGGGTCTTGTCGGCATCGACCAGCGAGCCCTTTTGCTGCACGTGGTCACCCAGCACGGTGCGCAGGGCGGTGTGCATCAAGTGGGTGACGCTGTGGTTGCGCATGGTGGCAGCACGACGTGCGCTGTCCACCTGCGCGGCCACCACCTCGCCAACCGCAAGCGTGCCCGACTCCAGCGTGCCGTGGTGGCCGAACACGTCGGCCTGCACTTTCTGCGTGTCCTGCACCACAAAGCGCAGGCTGCAGGAATCGCCCTCGAACAGCACGCCGCTGTCGCCCACCTGGCCGCCGGACTCGGCGTAGAACGGCGTGCGATCGAGCACCACCACACCGCTCTGGCCTGTCTGCATGGTCTGCACCGAAGTGCCGTCCACATACAACGCGGCAACCCGCGCTTCTTTCACCAACAGATGGTCGTAGCCTTCAAAGCGGGTCTTGGCTCCGGCGTAGTCGAGCGCGGCGTGCATCTTGAACTTGCCTGCGGCGCGCGCCTGCTCGCGCTGGCGGTTCATCGCGGTGTCAAACGCGGCTTCGTCCACTTCCACTCCCTGTTCGCGGCACACGTCCTGTGTGAGGTCGAGAGGGAAGCCGAAGGTGTCGTGCAGCTTGAAGGCCAGTTCGCCATCCAGCGTCTTGCCGTTCTTGGCCTTGCGTGTCGCAAGCTCCGTTTCCAGAATGGACATGCCATGTTCGATGGTTTCGAAAAAGCGGGCTTCCTCAGCCTGGAGCACGTCGGCCACGCGGTTTTGCGCCTGCGCCAGTTCGGGATAGGCCGCGCCCATCTGTGCCACCAGATCGGGCACCAGCTTGTAAAAAAACGGCTGGCGCACACCGAGCTTGTAGCCGTGGCGGATGGCCCGGCGCACGATGCGACGCAGCACATAGCCGCGACCTTCATTGCCCGGAATCACGCCATCGACAATGAGAAAACTGCAGGCGCGAATGTGGTCGGCAATGACCTTGAGCGAGTTGTGCGCGGGGTCTGCGGTGGCGGTTTCGCGCGCGGCAGCCTTCACCAGCGCCTGAAACAGATCAATCTCGTAATTGCTGTGGACATGCTGCAGCACGGCGGCAATGCGCTCCAGCCCCATGCCGGTATCGACGCAGGGTTTGGGCAGCGGCTTCTGGCGGTAAGTGGCGAGTTTGAAGCGGTCGCCGTCACGGCTGACAAGGCCAATTCCGCCGTCGGCTTCGACCGCGGTCTTGCGCACCTGGACCTGCGCCTCAGTGTCAAAGTGTTCGTCGCCCGCGTGATAGCGCTCGAACTGCATGAACACCAGATTCCAGATTTCGATGTAGCGGTCGCCGTCTTCCTCGGGAGAGCCGGGGGGGCCGCCCCAGACCTCGGGGCCGTGATCAAAGAAAATCTCGCTGCACGGGCCGCAGGGGCCGGTATCGGCCATCTGCCAGAAGTTGTCGGAGGCGTAGCGGGCGCCCTTGTTGTCGCCGATGCGGATGATGCGCTCCACCGGCACGCCGATTTCCTTGGCCCAGATGGCATGCGCCTCGTCGTCCTCGGCGTACACCGTTACCCACAGCTTTTCGGCCGGGAGCTTGTACACCGTGGTGAGCAACTCCCAGGCATAGCGGATGGCCTCGCGCTTGAAGTAGTCGCCGAAGCTGAAATTGCCCAGCATCTCGAAAAAGGTGTGGTGCCGCGCGGTGTAGCCCACGTTCTCCAGATCGTTGTGCTTGCCGCCGGCGCGCACGCAGCGCTGCGCCGTGGTGGCGCGGGTGTAGGGTCGCTGATCCTGGCCGAGGAACACGTCCTTGAACTGCACCATGCCCGAATTGGTGAACAGCAGCGTGGGATCGTTGCCCGGCACGAGCGAAGACGAGGCCACGCGGGTGGAGCCCTGCGACTCAAAATAGGCCAGAAATTTTTCGCGGATGTCAGAGACGTTCATGGGGCGGATAAGTGGCTGGGGCACGGGCGCGGAACTGGCACTGGCGCTCGGCAATGCAAAAGGCTAGATTTTAGGGCTTGCCGCTTTCAACGCGCAGACTGTGCCTTGCGCAGGGAAGTCGGACTCCCCCCATTCACATCAACCGGAGCTGCCCATGAACCGGCCCGCCAATCCGCTGTCCCTGCTCAAAGACCCCACGCTGTTCAAGACCCAGGCCTATATCGATGGCACCTGGGTGGACTCCGCCCGCCGCTTTGCCGTCACCGATCCGGCCAGCAATGCCGAGCTGGCGCAGGTGCCCGCGCTGGAGCCGATGCACGCGCAGCTCGCCATCGACGCCGCAGACGCCGCCTGGCCCGCCTGGCGCGCCTTGCCTGCCAAGCAGCGCGCCGCCATCCTGCGCAAGTGGTTCGATCTGCTGGTGGCCAACGCCGACGATCTGGCGCGCCTGATGACCGCTGAGCAAGGCAAGCCGCTGGCCGAAGCCAAGGGCGAAGTGCTCTACGGCGCCAGCTTTGTGGAATGGTTCGCCGAAGAGGCCAAGCGCGTTTACGGCGAAACCATCCCCAGCCCCGACGCCACCAAACGCCTGCTGGTGCTCAAGCAGCCCGTCGGCGTGTGCGCCGCCATCACGCCGTGGAACTTCCCGCTGGCGATGATCACCCGCAAGGTCGCCCCCGCACTGGCAGCAGGCTGCCCGGTGGTCATCAAACCCGCCGAGCAGACGCCACTGACCGCGCTGGCCGCTGCCGAACTGGCGCACCGCGCCGGCATTCCGCGCGGCGTGCTCAACGTCCTCACGGCCGACGGCGAGGGGTCGATCGCCATCGGCAGGCTGCTGTGCGCCTCGCCAGTCGTGCGGCATCTGTCGTTCACCGGGTCCACCGAAGTGGGCCGCATTCTGATGGCGCAGTCGGCCCCCAGCATCAAGAAGCTGTCGCTGGAACTCGGCGGCAACGCGCCCTTCATCGTGTTCGACGATGCCGATCTCGACTCCGCCATCGAGGGTGCCATGGCGAGCAAGTACCGCAATGCCGGCCAGACCTGCGTCTGCGCCAACCGGCTGTATGTGCAGGACGGCATCTACGATCGTTTCGTGGAGCGCCTGGCGCAAGCCGTCGGCAGCCTGAAGATCGGCAGCGGCTTCGACGACGGCGTGAATCTGGGCCCGCTGATCGACGATCAGGCGCTGGCCAAGGTGGAGAAGCACATCAGCGACGCCACGTCCAAAGGCGCGCGCATGGTCGTGGGCGGCAAGCGGGTGGAAAACGGCCCCAACGCCGGACGATTCTTCCAGGCCACGGTGCTGGCCGACGTGACCGCCGACATGCTCTGCGCCCGCGAGGAAACCTTCGGCCCGGTGGCGCCGGTGTTCCGCTTTAAGACCGAAGCCGAGGCCATCGCCGCGGCCAACGCCACCGAGTTCGGTCTGGCCGCCTACTTCTTCAGCCGCGACGTTGGCCGCATCTTCCGCGTGGCCGAGGAACTGGAATACGGCATGGTGGGCATCAACACCGGCCTGATGTCCAACGAAGTCGCCCCCTTCGGCGGCGTGAAGCAATCCGGCCTAGGCCGCGAAGGCTCGCATCACGGCATCGACGAATATGTCGAAATGAAATATCTCTGCCTCGGTGATTTGAACAAATAATTCTGAATATTTTTTCCATCGAAGGGTTTTTCAAACAAGGGTCGTCCCGACGGTTTTCTGGGCGGGCCCTTTTTTATTTCCTCTGGGGCTGAAATAGGAGCGTAAAGCGCGATTTACTAGCCAGGGTATTTAATGTAATAAAACGTATTATTTAATACCGGATGGCACAGATTGTTACCAAGTCGTGTCAGCCATCAGGGTTTCCACCTGAATTTGACACTTGAGCGCTCTGGGTGCGTTGCAGCAAAATCCATACATTCAAGGGGAACAAGCTCATGCCGAACACGGCTATCTTGCGCGCAGAAGGTCTGAGCAAACAGTTTTCAGGGTTTGCCGCAGTTCAGAATGTCAATCTGCAGGTGAACGAAGGCGCGATCCACGCGCTCGTCGGCCCGAATGGCGCCGGAAAAACCACCTGCTTCAATTTGCTCAGCAAATTCATCACACCCACGTCTGGCGAGGTGTATTTTCAGAATCAGCCGATTACCCATCTGCAGTCGGCAGATATTGCCCGGCTCGGTATGGTGCGGTCCTTTCAGATCAGCGCCACGTTTTCTCAGATGACGTTGCTGGAAAATGTCCGCGTTGGCTTGCAGCGACAAGCCGGGCTGGCCACCCAGTTCTGGCGATCTGCCCGAACACTGGACCGGCTGAATGACGAGGCGATGCAGTTTCTCGAGTTGGTCGGCCTCGCCAGTCAAGCTCGCCGGGCGGCCGCCAGCTTGCCCTATGGGCACAAGCGGGCGCTGGAACTCGCCACCACGCTGGCCATGAATCCCAAGCTGCTGCTGCTCGACGAGCCGACCCAGGGTCTCGGCCACGAGGACGTGCAGCAGGTGACCGAACTGATCCGCCGCGTCGCGCAGGGGCGCACCGTCCTGATGGTCGAACACAATATGTCGGTCATCTCCAGCATCTGCGACCGCGTGACGGTGATGCAGCGCGGCCAGGTTCTGGCCGAAGGCAGTTACGACCAGGTTTCGCGCAATCCCGAGGTGATCGCCGCTTATATGGGCGAACCAGAAGAGGAGCTCACGGCATGAATGCAGTTTTCGATACCCCGGCCGCAGCGCCTGCGCGCGCCCGAAACACCGAGACGCCTGCGCTGTCCATCGAGAACCTGCATGCCTGGTACGGCGAGTCGCATGTCCTGCACGGCGTGAATCTCACCGTGGCGCCGGGCGAAACGGTGTGCCTGCTTGGCCGCAACGGGGCGGGACGCACCAGCACGCTGCGCGCCGTCATGGGACTCACGGGTCGGCGCACCGGCAGCATCCGCGTTGCGGGCACGGAGGCCATCGGACTGCCACGCCACCGCGTCGCACCGCTGGGCGTGGGCTATTGTCCCGAGGAACGCGGCATCTTCGCCAGTCTGTCGGCGCGGGAAAACCTGTTCCTGCCGCCCGATCTGAAGACGGGTTTTTCCGGTCTGAGCACCGACGAGATCTACGCCCTGTTCCCGAACCTCAAGGAGCGTGCCCACAGCCCGGGCACCCGGCTGTCGGGCGGCGAACAGCAGATGCTGGCAGTCGCGCGCATTCTGCGCACCGGCGCGCGCCTTCTGCTTCTCGACGAGATTTCCGAGGGGCTGGCCCCGGTGATCGTGCAGGCGCTGGGGCGCGCCATCACCGCCCTCAAACAAAAAGGCTTTTCTGTTCTGCTGGTCGAGCAGAACTTCCGGTTTTCCGCCCATCTCGCCGACCGCTTTTATGTGATGGAGCGTGGCCAGATCGTTCTGGAAATCAACCGTGCGGATTTGCAGAAAAACAGAACGGCACTGCAAAACCTGCTCGGCGTCTAAGCGCGCTCGAAAGCGCAACCCGCTCGAAAACTCAAACCCTTTTGGAGACTCCCATGAAACTCAAGACTCTCGCCTCTGCCCTCGCCTTGGCTCTGGGCACGCTGGCCTCGGCCAGCGCCGCCGAGCCCCCTGTCAAGATCGGCTTCATCACCGATCTGTCGGGCGTTTACTCCGCCGTGGACGGCCCCGGCGGCGTGGCCGCCATCAAGATGGCCATCGCCGACTTCGGCGGCAGCGTGCTGGGCCGCAAGATCGAACTGGTGAGCTTCGATCACCAGAACAAAGCCGATCTCGCAGCGGGCAAAGCCAAGGAGTATTTGTCGCAGGACGGCGTGAACATGCTCATCGGCGGCACCAACAGCGCCACCGCGCTGGCCATGGAGCCCATCGCCGCGCAGTACAAGACTCCGTTCTTCGTGGTCGGCGCGGGCGCGTCGAGCATCGTCGGCAAGCAATGCACGCCTTACACCGTCATGTACGCCTACAACACCACCGCGCTGGCGCGCGGCACCGCCAGCGCGGTGATCAAGAACGGGGGCAAGAGCTGGTATTTCCTCACCGCCGATTATGCCTTCGGCAAATCGCTGGAAAACGAGGGCGCCAAGGTCGTGAAAGCTGATGGCGGCACGGGGGTCGGCCAGGCGCTGGCACCTTTGGGTGCGTCGGACTTTTCGTCCTACCTGCTGCAGGCCCAGGCGTCCAAGGCCCAGGTGCTCGGTCTGGCCAACGCGGGCGGCGATGCCGACAACGCGATCAAGCAGGCCAACCAGTTCGGCGTGACCAAGACCATGAAGCTGGCCGGTCTGCTCCTGTTCATCACCGACATCCATAGCGTGGGCCTGCCGGCCGCGCAAGGCCTCTACCTGACAACGCCGTGGTACTGGAACCAGAGCGCCCAGTCGCGCGCCTGGGCCGAGCGTTACTTCAAGGAAATGCATGCCATGCCGACCTTCCTGCAGGCTGGCGACTATTCCGCGACGATGACCTATCTGAAGGCCGTGAAGGCCGCGGGCACGACCGAGGGCGCCAAGGTCATGGCCGAGATACACAAGACCAAGGTCAACGACATGTACATGAAGGACGGCACCCTGCGCGCAAGTGGCCTGATGATCCACGACATGTACCTGGAGCAGGTCAAGACCCCGGCGGAATCGAAGGAGCCCTGGGATTACTACAAGCTGGTGCAGACCATCCCCGGCAACGACGCCTTCGGTCCGGCGTCTGCCTACGGCTGCCCGCTGGATAAATAAAAGGAAGGGCGCTGCCCGTCTCCGTCGCGCACAGCTTGGCGGAGACGGCTTCATCCGTGGTCTGACGTGAAACAGTCCCCAATCTGCTGGCGCATTCCCACGAAGGGGTGTCGGTCCCTTCGGAACGGCCGTGCGGAACTGACGTTCGAGGTGTCGCTTGACTGAATTGTTCGGTTTCCCCCTGCCCCTGCTGCTCGGGCAACTCATGCTGGGCCTGGTGAATGGCGCCTTCTACGCCATGCTCTCGCTCGGGCTGGCTGTGATCTTCGGCCTGATGGACGTGGTCAATTTCGCTCACGGCGCGTTTTTCATGATGGGCGCCATGTTCACCTGGATGGGCGGGCAGTACCTGCATCTGAATTTCTGGTGGATGCTGCTGTTCGCCCCCCTGCTCGTCGGCCTGTTCGGCATCGGGGTGGAGCGCGTCGCGCTGCGCCGACTGCGTGGCATCGATCCGATCTACGGCCTGCTGCTGACCTTCGGCCTTACCCTGCTGATCGAAGGCGTGTTCCGCTCATTCTTCGGCGTGGCCGGGGCGCCCTACAACCCCCCTGAACAGCTCAGCGCCACGCTCAACCTGGGCTTCATGTTCCTACCCGCGTACTACCTCTTCGCATTGGCGGCCAGTCTGCTGGTGAGCTTTGGCACCTGGCTGCTGATCGACCGAACAAAACTCGGCGCCTACCTGCGCGCAGGCACCGAAAACCCGGCGCTAATCCAGTCCTTTGGTGTGAACTTCCCGCGCATGGTCATGCTGACCTTCGGTTTCGGCTCGGCCCTGGCTGGGCTGGCTGGCGTGCTGGCAGCGCCTGTCATTCAGGTGTCGCCGCTGATGGGCTCCAACCTGGTCATCGTGGTGTTCGCCATCGTGGTCATCGGCGGCATGGGCTCGGTGCTGGGCGCCATCGTCTCGGGGCTGGCGCTGGGTTTGATCGAGGGGCTGGCCAAGGTGTTCTATTCGCCCATCTCCAGCACCGTGGTCTTCATCCTGATGGCCCTGGTGCTGACCCTGCGCCCCGCGGGCCTGTTCGGCAAGGAAAAATGACCATGTTCGCACGCACCCGCCTCTCGAACAATCTGTCAAACAGCCTGCTTTGGGCCCTGCTGCTTCTCGCCCTGGTCGCGCCCTGGATCGGCCTCTATCCTGTGCTGGGCATGCGCATGATGTGCTTCGCGCTGTTTGCCTGCGCCTTCAATCTACTGGCGGGCTACGTCGGCCTGATCTCGTTCGGCCATGCCGCGTTGTTCGGCGGCGCTGGCTATCTCACTGGCCTCGCGCTCACCGCCTGGGGCTGGCCCACGCCACTGGGCATTCTCGCCGGAGTGGCCACCGCGCTGTTGATCGGTCTGGTGATGGGGCTGCTTGCCGTACGGCGCTCGGGCATTTACTTTTCGATGATCACCCTGGCGCTGGCGCAGATCGTCTATTTCTACGCGCTGCAGGCCAATTTCACCGGCGGCGAAGACGGCTTGCAGGGCATTCCGCGCGGCACGCTGTTCGGGCTACCGCTGCAGTCCGACAGGGTGATGTACTACCTGGTGCTGGTGGTGTTTGTGGCGAGCTGGTGGTTTCTGCGCCGGGTGGTGAATTCCCCCTTCGGTCAGGTGCTGCAGGCCGTGCGAGAGAATGAGCCGCGGGCCATTTCCCTGGGCTATCGCGTCAACCGCTACAAGCTCGGCGTATTTCTGATTTCGGCGGATTTCGCCGGCCTGGCAGGCGCGATGAAAGCCGTGGTCATGGGCTTCGAGACGCTGACGGATGTGCACTGGAGCACCTCGGGACTGGTCATTTTGATGACCCTGGTGGGCGGTCTGGGCACTGATCTTGGGCCCATCCTCGGCGCCATCCTCATCACCGTGCTCGAAGAAAAGATGGGCACGATCTCGCACTTTCTGGTGAAGGTGACCGGGATCGATTGGTTTCACCAACTCAACGATTCGGTGAGCATGGTGATCGGTGCAATCTTCGTGCTTTGCGTGCTACTGTTCCGCCGCGGCATCGTCGGCGAGCTGCGGGCGCGGTTTGTCCTGGGCAGATAGGGAGGCTCAATCCAGCCCGGCCAGTACCCGGACATGCTCGGCCACGCTGCGACCGAGGGCGCTGAGGTTGTAGCCGCCTTCCAGGCAGGAGACGATGCGCCCCTCGCACTGCGCCTCGGCGAAGTCCGCGAGCTGGCGGGTGATCCAGGCGTAGTCGGCTTCCACCAGGCCCATCTGGCCCATGTCGTCCTCACGGTGGGCGTCGAAACCGGCGCTGATGAACAGCATCTGGGGCGCAAACGCGCGCAGCCGCGGCAGCCATTGTTCGGCAACGATGCGGCGCACCGCGTCGCCCTTGGTGTAGGCGGGCACTGGCACGTTGAGCATGTTCGGCTCGGCATCAAGGCCGGTGTAGGGGTAGAACGGGTGCTGGAAGAAGCTCACCATCAGTGCACGCGCATCCCCGTGAAAAATGTCCTGGGTGCCGTTGCCGTGGTGCACGTCGAAGTCAACAATGGCCACGCGCTCCAGCCCGCGCACGTCAAGGGCGTGGCGCGCGGCAACGGCCACGTTGCCAAGAAAGCAAAAACCCATGGCCTGATCGCGGGTGGCGTGATGGCCGGGCGGGCGGATGGAGCAGAACGCGTTGTGCAGATGGCCGTCGATCACGGCATCGGTGGCGCTGATGGCCACGCCTGCAGCGCGCCGCGCGGCCTGCCAGGTGTGCGGATTCATGAGGGTGTCGGCGTCGATCCACTCGTGGCCCTGTTCGAAGTCGCCGCGCTGTTTCAGGTCGCTGATGTAGAGCGCGGCGTGGGCGCGTTCCAGCGACTCCAGACTGGCGGGCGGCGCGTCGTCGTGGCGCTCCAGCCAGGGCGCAATTTGCGCGGCAATGAGCCGGTCTTCGATGGCCGCAAGGCGCTGCGGGCATTCGGGGTGGTCTGCGCCCATCTCATGCAGGCTGCAATCGGCGTGGGTGTAAAAACCGGTGGTCATAGGGTCTGTCTCCTGCGGCATGCCCCCACATTCGAGAATCGGGACGTTGCCCTCGTAGCATAGTGCGCTGGTGCCACCCCATTGCCTCTTCCGTGAAAACCGCTCCCCTGCCCAGCCTGATCGACCAACTCGAAACCATCATCAAAGGAAAGCGCCCGCAGGTGGAGCTTGCGGTGTGCTGTCTGCTGGCCAGCGGTCATCTGCTGATTGAAGACCTCCCCGGCGTGGGCAAAACCACTCTGGCGCATGCCCTGGCGGCGGCGCTGGGCCTGCAGTATGCCCGCGCCCAGTTCACCGCCGATCTGATGCCGGGCGATCTGCTGGGCATCTCCGTGTTCGACCGTAACCGCAGCGAGTTCGTGTTTCACCCCGGCCCGGTGTTCTCACAGGTGCTGCTGGCCGACGAAATCAACCGCGCCGGGCCGAAAGTGCAGAGCGCCCTTCTCGAAGCCATGGAAGAGCGCCAGGTCAGCGTGGACGGCCTGACGCGCAAACTGCCCGAGCCGTTCTTTGTCATCGCCACGCAGAACCCGTTCGATCAGCTCGGCACCTACGCCCTGCCAGAGTCGCAGCTCGATCGCTTTCTGCTGTGCATTTCGCTGGGCTATCCCAGCCGCGCCGCCGAGCGCGCCCTGCTCGAAGGCCGTGACCGGCGCGAGCTGATTGCCGCGCTGCAACCCACGCTCAATCCCGCCAGCCTGATGCTGCTTCAACGCCAGGCGCAGGCCGTGCATGCCGCGCCCGCCTTGCTCGACTATGTGCAGGAACTGCTCATGCAAACCCGCAATGGCCGTTGGTTCATCGAAGGGCTGAGCCCGCGCGCCGGCCTGGGGCTGCTGCGCGCCGCCCGCGCCTGGGCGCTGCTGCAAGGCCGCGACTACCTCATTCCAGACGACGTGCAGCAGGTCTTTCCGGCAGTCGCCGGGCACCGCCTGCGCACTCTGGACAGCCCTGTGGTCAACCGCCCCGCCTCGCTGCAGGCGGTGCAGGCCGTGCTCGAACAGACGCCGGTGTAACGCTCCACGCCCCACCAGCGCCACGGCCATGCCCAACTCTGCCGACACCGCCCTGCCCCGTCCGGTCGCCGCTGCTTCTTCTGGAAACAGAGGGGGATTCGCACGGCGCTTCGACGCCTGGGCCGCGGCGCGCCATCCCGCAGGCGGCAGCACCCGGCTCACCCATCGCAACGTCTACATCCTGCCCACGCGCGTTGGCTGGTTCTTCGCCCTGCTGCTGCTGGTCCTGCTGGTGCTGAGCATCAACTACCAGCTCAACCTCGGCTATCTGCTCACCTTTTTGCTGGCTGGCAGCGCGATGATGGCCATGCACGTCACCCACAACAATCTGCGCGGCCTCACACTCACCGCAAAACCGCCGGAAGGCCTGGTGCATCAGAGCCAGAGCGCACGGCTGAGCCTGACGCTGCAAGGCGGCATGCGCGAGCGCTGGGGGCTGGCGCTGCGGCCAGACGGGACGATGACATCCCCGCCCGCCACTCCAATTCCCAGCCCCAAAAAGAAAAAACGCAACAAGCCGAGAGTCACGCCCCTTCCCTGGCTCTCAAGGAAACGCAGGGCCGCCCCAAGTTTCCTTGCCCCCCTCGGGGGGCGGGTCGGCGTGCCGACCATGGGGGCCATCACCTACACCGACTGCGCCCGCAACAGCGACACCCCACTCACCCTGATCTGGACCCCCGCGCAGCGCGGCCTGCTGCCCTGGCCGCTGCTCACCATCGAGAGCGATTACCCGCTGGGCGTCTGGACCGCCTGGAGCCGCTGGAGGCCGCAGGGCGATCTGCTCGTGCTGCCCGCGGTGGAGCATCCCGCTCCGCCACTACCGCCGGCCCGGCCCTCTCCCGGCAACGGCCCCGCACTTGCCCGCGGCGGCAGCGAAACCGAAGGCGTGCGCCCTTACCGCAGCGGCGACTCCGCCCGCCATGTGCTGTGGAAAAAATTCGCCCGCAGCGACGAACTCGTCAGCCGCGACACCGCCCAGCCGCAGGCGCAGGCCGAGTTGTGGCTCGACTTTTCCGCCCTGCCCGCCGCGCTCGACACCGAGACCCGCCTCAGCCGCCTGTGCGCCTGGGTGCTGGCCGCCGACCACGCCGGTCTGCCCTACGGCCTGCAGCTCGGCACGCAACAAGTCGCCCCCGCCACCGGCGCCGCGCACCGCATGCAATGCCTGCGACTGCTGGCACTGCACCCCGGCCCATTGCGTGCAGGCAGGGCCTGATGGGCGCCTCCACACCGGGCTTGTTGTTCGCGCGCTGGTCCAGCGCCTTGCCGCGCGACGCCCGCGACACCCTGTTTCTTCTCGCAGTGTCGCTACTGCTCATGCTGCCCCTGTTCCTCCACCTGCCGCTGTGGACCAGTGGCCTGGTGCTGGCGCTGCTGGCCTGGCGCGCGGTGCTGGCCTGGCGCAGCGCGCCACTGCCCGGACGGTGGATCCTGGCGCTCATCCTGCTGCTGTCTGCCGCGCTCACCCTGTGGGAATTTCACACCGTGCTGGGGCGCGATGCCGGTGTCGCGCTGCTCTGCGTGCTGTTCGGCCTCAAGACGCTGGAGATGCGCTCGCGGCGCGATGCGCATGTGCTGTTTTTCCTCGGCTTTTTCACCATCGCCGCCAACTTCCTGTTCTCGCAATCGCTGGGCACGGCGCTGGTCATGGTGCTGGCGACCTGGGGCATGCTGGCCGCGCTGGTCAACGCCAATCTGCCCGCCGGACGCCCGCCGCTGCGGCAGTTGCTGATGACGGCGTTGAAAATGATGGCGCTTGGCACCCCGGCGATGATCGCCCTGTTCGTAGTGTTCCCGCGCATCAGCGCCCCGCTCTGGGCGCTGCCACAAAGCAGTGCCCAGGCCATCACCGGGCTGTCGGCCAGCATGTCGCCGGGGCAGATTGCCGAACTCGCGCGCGACGACTCGGTCGCCTTCCGCGTGGTGTTCGACGGCCCGCGTCCGCCCGACCGCACCCTCTACTGGCGCGGCCCGGTGCTCAGCGTGTTCGACAACGGGGTGTGGCTGCCCAACCCGCACCAGCGCGACCATGCCACCCTCACCCCGCCGGCCGATCTGCGCCTGACCGGCCAGACCGTGCGCTACACCGTCACACTCCAGCCCACGCAACAGAATTTCGTTTTCGCCCTCGACGCCCCCGTCGCCGCGCCGAAAATCGAGAGCTATATGGTGCAGTGGTTGCCCGACCTGCAACTGGTGACCGGCCGTCCGCTCGACCATCTCGCGCGCTACACCGTCGAGTCTTCGCCACAGTTCCGCTACGGCCCCATGCAACTCACCCCGGCGCTACGGGCCGACGAAGCCCTGCCCGCCGGGTTCGATCCGCGTAGCGTGGCGCTGGGCAGGCAGCTTGCCGCGCAAGCCAGTGCCGCCGGTCAAGGCGGCGGTTTCGTGGCGCAGGCCTTGCTGCAGCGGTTCCGCAGCCAGCCCTTCCGCTACACCCTCAACCCCGGCACCTACGGTCGGCGCGATGGGGTCGATCAGTTCCTGTTCGAACGGCGCGAAGGATTTTGCGAACACTATGCGCAGGCCTTCGTCGTGGTCATGCGCGCAGCCGGCATTCCGGCGCGCATCGTCACCGGCTATCAGGGCGGGCGCTTCAACCCGGTGGACAACACCTGGGTCGTGCGCCAGAGCGACGCCCACGCCTGGGCCGAATACTGGCTGCCCGAACGCGGCTGGGTGCGCGCCGACCCCACCGCCGCCGTCGATCCGGCGCGCGTCGACCGCAGCGGCGCCACCCTCGCCTCGCGCGAACCGCTGCTCGGCATGGCAGCGCTTGGCCCGCGCGACGCCGCGTTCCTGCTGCAACTGCGCAACCGCTGGGACGCGCTGAACAACACCTGGAACCAATGGGTGCTGAACTACGGCAGTAACCGGCAGCAAGACCTGCTGCGCAAACTCGGCCTGCAACAACCCGATATGGCCACTCTGGCCGCGCTGGCCATCGCCGCGCTGCTGGTGGCCACTGGCTTCCTCGGCGCGTTGCTGGCGCTGGAACGCCGCAAGACCGACCCCTGGGCGCAGACCTACGCCCGCCTGCGCCAAAAACTGGAGCAGGCAGGAATCGACAGCGCCAACTCCACCGCGCCGCGCACCCTGGCAAGCCGCATCAAAAGCGCCCAGCCGGATGCCAGCACGCTGACTCCCCAATCCGCCCAGTCCGCCATCACCCTTTTGCTGCAACTCGAACTCTGGCGCTACGCCCCCGAGCGCGACGCGCGCCGCAGCCGGGCAAGCTGGGCCGCGCTGCGGCAGGCCGTGCACAACTGGCGGGCCTGAACGGCAACAGGGCGAGGCGGCGCGAACACCTCCGCTGGTGCCCGTTCACGCCCTGGCCCATTCCAGCCGGGCTCAACGCGCGACGGCCTGCTTCTGATAGGCCAGCGGCGTCAACCCGGTCCAACGGCGGAACGCGCGGGTGAACGCGCTTTGCTCGCTGTAGCCCAGCAGCAAGGCAATCTCGCTAAGCGAAAGAAAGCTGCCGATCCTGCAAATACTCGCGGGCCAGTTGTATTGTGGAAAAACCCCGACTGGTGGCGGAGCCCGGCGCAAAGCAAACCCATGACTGACCCGGCAGGCTTGGCTCAGAGGGTGTGAATGAATCCGGCGTGGTCAAGCGGCGCGCCCAAACGGCGCCAATCCAGGCGCAAAGCACAGCCGTGCCCAGCG
>JAFGXB010000260.1 GCA_016936875.1 Burkholderiaceae bacterium
AACCAACTGCGTGAGGCCGTGGGACCGCGCGACGGGCAGGACTGGGGCGCCAACCTGCCAGATTACGTGACGCCGGATTTCGTGCGTGACGAGATCGCCGCAGGTCGCGCGATCATCCCGGCGAACATCAATCACCCCGAGACCGAGCCGATGATCATCGGTCGCAACTTCCTGGTGAAGATCAACGCCAACATCGGCAACTCCGCCACCACCTCGAGCATTGCCGAAGAGGTGGAAAAAATGGTGTGGTCGATCCGCTGGGGCGCCGATACGGTGATGGATCTGTCCACCGGCAAGCACATCCACGAAACCCGCGAGTGGATCCTGCGCAATTCGCCCGTGCCCATTGGCACCGTGCCCATTTACCAGGCGCTGGAAAAGGTAGACGGCGTGGCTGAAGACCTCACCTGGGAACTGTTCCGCGACACGCTGATCGAGCAGGCCGAGCAGGGCGTGGACTACTTCACCATTCACGCTGGCGTGCGCCTGCCCTTCATCCCGATGAGCGCCAAGCGCGTGACCGGCATCGTCTCGCGCGGCGGCTCCATCATGGCCAAGTGGTGCCTGGCGCACCACCGCGAGAGCTTTCTCTACGAACACTTCGAGGAAATCTGCGACATCATGAAGGCCTACGACGTGGCCTTCAGCCTGGGCGATGGCCTGCGCCCAGGCAGCATTGCCGATGCCAACGACGAGGCCCAGTTCGCCGAGCTCGACACTTTGGGCGAGCTCACCCAGATCGCCTGGAAGCACGACGTGCAGACCATGATCGAAGGCCCCGGCCATGTGCCCATGCACCTGATCAAGGAGAACATGGACCGCCAGTTGGAGAAATGCGGCGAGGCGCCGTTCTACACCCTCGGGCCGCTGACCACCGACATCGCGCCCGGCTACGACCACATCACCAGCGCCATCGGTGCCGCGATGATCGGCTGGTACGGCACGGCGATGCTCTGCTACGTCACGCCCAAGGAACACCTCGGCCTGCCCGACAAGCAGGACGTGCGCGACGGCATCGTCACCTACAAGATCGCGGCGCACGCAGCCGACCTGGCCAAGGGCCATCCCGGCGCGCAGGCGCGCGACAACGCCTTGAGCAAGGCGCGCTTCGAGTTCCGCTGGGACGACCAGTTCAACCTCGGCCTCGACCCCGAGAAGGCCAAGGAGTTCCACGACGAAACCCTGCCGAAAGACGCGTTCAAGACCGCGCACTTCTGCTCCATGTGCGGGCCCAAGTTCTGCTCCATGAAAATCACCCAGGAAGTGCGCGAGTACGCCGCCAAACAGGGAGTGGACGCGGAACAGGCGGTTGCGGCGGGCATGGCGGAAATGTCCGCCGAGTTCCGCGCAGGCGGAGGCGAGGTGTATGTGCATGCGCCTTTGCCCGGCTCGCGGGCCCCGGCGCCGGTCAACGACAAGGTCTGAGGCATGAGCGCGGCTTCTGTCGGTTCTGTGGCCATTGCGGGTGCCGGGCTTGCCGGCCGCTTGCTGGCGTGGCGTCTGCTCAGTGCCGGTGTGCCGGTCACACTGATTGATGCCCGCGCTCGCACCGACCGTGACCATGCGGCGGGCGTGGCCGCCGCCATGCTCGCGCCTTACGCTGAACTGGTGGTCAGCAACGCCCATCTGTTCGCCTTGGGCGAAGACTCGCTGGCGCTGTGGCCGCACTGGCTGGCCGAGATCAGGGCGCAGACCGGCGAGGAGGTGTATTTCCGCCATGAGGGTTCGCTGGTGGTGGCACACGCACCAGACGCCGCCGGGCTTGCGCATTACGCCGACCTGATCCGCTTTCGTCTGCCTGAGGCCAGGCGCGAGGCGGTGCAGAGTCTGGACGCGCAGGGCATCGCCGCACTGGAGCCGGAACTCGCCGGACGCTTTGCGCGCGGCCTGTGGCTGCCACAAGAGGGCCAGCTCGACAACGACCAGTTGCTCGGCGCCTTGCAAGACGCCGTCCTGCAAGGCATGGCGCGCGTGGGCGGGCAGTGGCTGGAGCGCACCACGGTGCACAGTCTCGGCGCTCACACCGTGCGCACCACAAACGGTGTGGAACTGCAGGCCGACGCCGTGGTCGATTGCCGCGGCGTGACGGCCGACTGGCCAGGCCTGCGCGGGGTGCGCGGCGAGGTGCTCACCGTCTCGTGTCCGGCGGTCAGTTTGCGCCGTCCGGTGCGGCTGATCCATCCGCGCTACATGCTCTACATCGTGCCGCGCAGTGGCGGGCGCTTCGTCATCGGCGCAACCGAGCTGGAATCGCAGGACGCCGGGCCGATCACCGTGCGCTCCATGCTGGAGCTTGCCAGCGCGCTCTACAGCGTGCATCCGGCGTTCGGCGAGGGACGCATCACCCGCGCAGCCACCAGTCTGCGTCCGGCCACCGACGACCATCAGCCAGTCTGGGCGCAGCGCGAGGGCGTCTGGCATCTCAACGGGCTGTATCGCCACGGTTTTCTCGTGGCCCCGGCCTTGGTGCAGCGTGCCGAGCAGGATCTTCTGGCGCTGCTTGCGCCGTCCAAGAGCACCTTTCTGGAGACCGCGCAATGAGCGCACAACAATCCAACGCGACTGCAACCGTCGCGCTGCAACTCAATGGCGAACGGCTGCA
>JAFGXB010000030.1 GCA_016936875.1 Burkholderiaceae bacterium
AGAACCTGAGTCTGGCGCATGCCGAGTTCCTCAGTCACAACCCGTCGCAGCCGCCAAGCAGCAAGTTCCCGCAGGGCCTGCCGTTTCTGTTTGCGCGCAAGTTCACGGCAGAGTCGGAGCCCTTGCTGCAAGTTCTGCGGGCCAGCATTGCGGCGGCCGCACCGACCGCCGCAGACCCTCCCGGCACGGCGACGGCGCCGACTCTCCAGGAAGCGCAGGGCCGACCCAAGGGGCCTGACGCACAGCGACAGGTTGGGGGCGCTCTTGAGCAAGAGGCGGCCTGACCCGCGCGCCATAGCCTCACCTCCACCGCACACCCACTATGCATGTTTTTTTCTACCGCGGTGAACTCACCAATTTCGGTGACGAGTTGAACCTCTGGCTCTGGCCGCGCCTGCTGGACGGCGCGTTCGACGGCGAGGGCGATCTGTTCTTTGGCATCGGCTCGAACATCCGCGAGGGCTTCCCCGCAAAGCGGCGCAAGGTGGTGCTTGGCGCCGGGTATGGCGGCTACTCCCCGCTGCCCGCAATGGACGGGTCGTGGACCTTTTACTTTGTCCGCGGCAAGCTGACCGCACGCGCCCTCGGGTTGAACGACGACCTGGGTATCGGCGATGCCGGCATCTACATCCGCTCCTGCGGAGTGCCACGGCAGCGCATCCCCGGCAAGGTGGCGTTCATTCCGCATTGGGAGAGCATCTGGCGCGGGAGCTGGCAGGAAGTCTGTGCCCTGGCCGGGCTGCATTTTGTCGATCCGACCGGGCCGGTTGACGCGGTGCTGGCCGACATCGCCAGCGCCGACTACGTCATCACCGAGGCGATGCACGGCGCCATCATTGCCGACGCGCTGCGCGTGCCGTGGATTCCCATTCGGCCCGTGCATCACACCCATCACATGAAGTGGCACGACTGGGCCTCGGCGCTCGGCATGGACTTCGACTGGGAGCGCATTCCCGGAAGTTCACTGCTCGAAATGGCGTTGCGGCATGCCCCGTCGGGCGGACGCATGTCCCGCGCGCTGTCCCGCCAGCGCAGGGCTACCGCACTGCTGCGCGACAGCACGCCGCGCTGGGTGATCCAGCGCGCCGCCGATCATCTGGACACCCTGGCCAGCATGACCGCGCCGCGGCTGAGCGGCGATAGCGCCATCGAATCCGTGCATTCAAGAATGCTCGACCAACTCCAGCGATTTACTCAACAGGAGGGCGTTGGCCGTGTTCTCGTTTGACCGCAGCGCGCCCGCGCCCCGCGCCCGCCACCACGGCCCCTGCCGTGTCACCCCGCGCCGGGAGCGGGCATGAGTCAGACCCCACAGAGCAGCATCAAGGACAAGGCGTTTTCCGCAGTGCGCTGGACGACGGCGGGCATGGCGGCGGGTGTGGTCATGAAGCTGATGCAAGTATTCATCCTGACTCGGATCCTCACGCCATCCGATTACGGCGTCATGGCCATCGTGGCCGCCGTGCTGACCTTCCCGTGGGTGATCAACGACACCGGGATGAACAGCGCCTACATCCACCGCCGCAACGTCAGCGATAACGAACGCTCCAGCCTGTTCTGGGGTAACGTCCTCTTTGCCGTCCTGCTTGGCGGGGTGGTGCTGGCGATTGCGCCACTCATCGCCTGGATCTATGGCGATGCGCGACTGTTCCCCTTGCTCGCGCTGTCGTCGCTGACTTTCCTCATCGTTGGCCTGGGCTCGCAGTACCGCTTGAACGCGGAAAAGCAGTTGCGCTTCAAGCCCATGGCCTTCATCGAAATTGCCGCCGCGATTGCCGGCACCGCCACCGCCGTGTTCACCGCCATGGCCGGTGCCGGTCCGTACACCCTGGTCTTTGCGAGTCTGGCGCGCTCCGTGGTCAATACCGCGCTGTGCTGGGCCTATCTGTCGACCGACTGGAAGCCGGCCTGGCACCTGAGCTGGCTGGAGCTGCGGCCCTATCTGCGGTTTGGCGTGGCGGCGGTGTCGAGCGCCATCATCGACAACATCAACCGCAGCCTGGATGTGGTGGTGCTGGGCAAGTTCGTGCCAGCCGTGAGCCTGGGCCTTTACAGCGTGCCGCGCAACTTTGTCGAAATCGTGCAGCAACTGGTCAACAACATCATCTCCCGCGTGGGCTTTCCGCTGATTTCCAGCGTGCAGCACGACCGCAACAAGGTGAACACCATCATGGCCTCGGCGCTCAACATCGTCGGCGCGCTCAATGCGCCGCTGTATGTGGGCATGGCGCTGTTTGCCGATCCGCTGGTGCGCGTGCTGTTCGGCGCGCAGTGGCATGGCGTCGGCCATTTGCTGGCCCTTCTTTGCGTCGTGGGCTATGTGCGCTCCATGCTCGCGCCCACCCGCGGCCTGCTCCTCGGCCTTGGGCTGGCGCGGCTTGAGTTGTGGTGGAACCTGGGCATTCTGGTCATTACCCTGCCGGCCATCGTCTTCGGCGCGATGCATGGCCCCGAGTGGCTCGCCATCAGCCTGGCCGCAGCCTGCACGCTGCTGCTGTTGCCCACCTGGTACGGCGTGTACCGGCTGCAGGCAGGCATCAGCCTGGCGCAGTATGCGGTGCTGGTGCTGCGCCCGCTGGCGCTCTCGGTGCTGTGCATGCTGCCTGCGGTCTTTTTGGCGCGGGAGGTGAGCCAGCCTCTGGCCCAGCTCGCCATTGCCGCGCTGACAGCGGCGCCGCTGTATCTGCTGCTGAACGTGCTGCTCAACCGCCTGTTCGTCGATTCGGTTGTCCGGCTGCTGCTGGTGCGCCGTGCGCCGGGCGGGTCAAGGCCATGAGCGCGCCGGGCCGCTCCCAAGCGCGCATCCCGCAGCGCATCGCGCGGAGGGTTGTCCAATGAGCGCGCCGGGCCGCTCCCAAGCTCGCATCCCGCAGCGCCTGGTGCGGCGTGCAATCGGCGGCGTGGCGCTGGCGTTGTTGTGCGCTGCGCTTCCCGCGCAGGCTGCGGAATTTCCGCCTGCGTTGGCGCATGACGCGCCGGGACTGCAGCCGGTGGTCGGGTTGCAGCACACCTGTTCGAGCAATCTGTTCGGCTTGCGCAGCGGCGCGGCGGCGCAGCGCCTGTTCGGCGATCCGCAGCTCTCCGATTGCTGGACCGCTGCGCAGGGCGGGGTGCGCTTCGACAACGACGGTGAAGTGGGCCGTCTGCACGGCCATGCCCTGATCGAGCGCACACAGTACCGCCACTACCGCGTGCTGAATTTCACCGGCCACGATGTCCTGCTGGCCTACACCCTCAACCATGCACCGCAATGGAGCTTGTACGCCTCGGCCAGCGACCGCTCGGCACAGCAGAACCTGGCCATCCTGCAAGCGCCTTTGCCCGATCTGGTGCGCAGACAGGTGCTGGCAGTCGGCGGGGCGCGCCGCATCGCCGGGCCGTTTGACATGACCGCCGACGCCGCGTTCATCCGCGTTGCCAACGGGGCTGTCAGCCAGCGCCCCTACGACACGCGCATCGACCTGGTGCGCCTAGGGCCGCGTTACACCAGCGCGGCGGGCAACAGCATCGGCTATGTGCTGACGCTGCTGCAGGGTCGCTATCCCCATGCCGCCTTGCAAACAGGCAATGCGCCGCTGGCCGATTACCGTCAGGTTGAGAATGGCGCGCAGTTCAACTGGTCGGACGATGCCTTCTGGCAGGTGTCGGGCACGGCGGGTTATCTGCGGTACACCGCGCCCAGCCTGCCGGCGCTGAACTTCAGCGGCGTGGTGGCCGATATGCAGGCCAAGCTCGCCGTGAGCGACAAGACCGCGCTGGGCCTGACGCTCTACCGCAAGCTCGCGGCCTACAACACCCCCACCACCAACTATCAGGTCATCACCGGCGCGCAATTGAGCGCAACGTGGACGGTTGACGCCGCCGTGCGCCTGCAGGCCGACTTCACGCACGATACGGCGATTTTCCCCGGCACCTCCCGACGCGACCGCATTCAAGGCGGCGGGCTCACCGTGGCCTATCTGCCCCGGCCGGGCACACAACTTGCATTGCGCTATGCACGGTCGTCCCGCAGCTCCAATGCGCTCGACGAAAGCTACAGCAACAACATCTTGAGCCTGAGCCTGCAGCAAGCGTTCTGAATCATCCACCGGAGGTCGATCTGTCATGCGTATCCGTCAACTGCTGCTTCTGGCTGGTTTCGTGCTCGCTCTTGCCGTCGGGTCCGCCCAGGCCGGGGAGTACATGCTCGGCACGGGCGACATCGTCAGCGTGAGCGTGTACGGCCATCCCGAGCTGGAGGTGAAGGCCGTTGAGGTGGACGCCAAGGGCGAGGTGGTGCTGCCCTTGCTGGGCTATGTCGCCATCGGCGGCATGAGCCCCACCGGCGCGGGCAAGGCCGTCGCCGCCAAGCTGAAGGAAGGCGGGTTCATCCTCAAGCCCTACGTCAACCTGCTGGTGGTCAAGTACGACAGCCAGCAGGCCGTGGTGCTCGGCAATGTCAACAAGCCCGGCCAATATGTGCTGCAGCGGGGCAGTCGGCTCACGGACTTGCTGGCGCAGGCCGGGGGCGTGAGCCCCACTGGGGCCGACACGGTCATTCTGCAACGCGACCAGAACGGCAAGCGGGTGGATACCTCCATTGCGCTCAACGGACTGTTTGCCGACGCGGCCCCCGCCGCCGACCCGACGATTGCCAGCGGCGACGTGATCTATGTGCCGCAGGCCCCGGTGTTCTACATCGAGGGCGAGGTGCAGAAGCCGGGCGCCTACCGGCTGGAGCCGGGCATGACGCTGTTGCAGGCCATCGCCCTGGGCGGCGGGCTGACGCGGCGCGGCACCGCCAGCGGAGCGGACATCCACCGCCCCGGCGCAGGGGACAAGTTTGAAACGCTGTCGGCGCGCGCGGACACGCCCATCCGTGCCAACGATGTGATCAACATCGGGCAAAGCCTGTTCTAGGAGCGACCATGGACCTCCAGGGATTTCTACTCGTCCTGCGCGCGCGCTGGCTCCTCATCGCCGCACTCACCCTGCTCGCCGCAGGCGCGGCCGGCATCACGGCCAAGCTGCTGCCCAAGCACTACATGGCCAGCGCCTCGGTGGTGATCAACAGCCAGTACGTCAATCCGGTGACTGGCGCGCAGATGCAGGGCATGCTGCTCCCGGCTTATCTCAACACCCAGGCCATGATCCTGACTAACCGCACCACGGCGCTGAAAGTGGTGGACATGCTGCACCTGGCCGACGACCCGGCCCAGCAGGCGCTGTACGCCGCGCAGCCCAAGAACGCGGGAACGATCCAGGAATGGCTTGCGCAGCAACTCTTGTCGAAGTTCAAGGTCAACACCTCGGACCGCGACAACATCATCAGCTTCAGCTACACCGCGCAAGACCCCGCGCAGGCCGCGCGCGTCACCAACGCGTTTCTCGACGCCTATGTGCAAACCAATCTGGCGCTGAAGACCGGCCCTGCGCAGCACACGGCGCAGTGGTACGCCGGCCAGCTCAAGACCATGCAGGCCCAGCTTGAACAGGCGCAGAACAAGCTCGTCGCCTACCAGAAGAAGCACGGCGTCATCCTGACGGATCAGGGTGTGCAGGCCACGCTGCCGCTGCAGGCCCTGGTCACGCAGCAGGCCCTGGCCGCCGCGCAGAACTACGGCGATCTATCCAAGGCCCAGCACCTCGGCGAGCACAACGCCAATGTGATGAACGACCCGGTAGTGCAGGCGCTCAAGACCAGTCTCGCCCAGGCGCAGGCCAAGCTCAGCCAACTGGCCCAAACCGAAGGCGCCAACAACCCGCAATACCTCAGCGCACAGGCGGAAGTGAGCAGCCTGCAGCAGCGGCTGAACCAGCAGATCGCCTCGGTGCAAAGCGCGGTGCAGAACGCCGCGCAGGTGTCGCAGCAGAGCATGTCCGAACTGCAATCGGCCGTGCGCGCACAGCAGCAGCGGCTGATGACCGACAACACGCTCAAGGCCGAGGGCCAGTTCCTGGTGCAGCAGGTTGCCAACGCCCAGCGCATCTACGACGCCACGCTGCGCAGCTATCAGGACAGTGAGTTGCAGTCCAAGTCGGACCAGACCGATATGTCGGTGCTCAGCCGCGCCGTGGCGCCGATGGCGCCCGTCGGTCCGCGCGCCCTGATCAGCGTGGCGCTGGGCGGTGCGCTCGGCCTCATTCTCGGCTTGTCCCTGGCACTGCTGCTGGAGCAGTTGCAGCGCAAGGTGCGCTCCGTCCAGGAAGTCATCGATCTCACCGGCGCCCCCCTGCTGGGCCTGGTGCAGATGCGCCCCTTGCTGCTGCGATAGAGGCCACCATGGATATTCCCGCCCCCCACGACCCGATTCCGGTGCGCATTGTGCGCCGCCAGATGGCGAACGACCTGGAGAACAGCATGAGCGCCTTGCCCGCAGAAGCGCGTCCTGGCGGTGCCATTCCCGCCGCGCTGAGCAAGGACCTCAAGCTCGGCCAGTTGCTGCTCGACTCGGGCAAGCTCAGCGCGGCAGACGCCGAGCGCGTGCTGCGCCTGCAGAAAACCGAGAACCTGCGCTTTGGCGATGCCGCCCTGCGCCTGGGCCTGGTGAGCGAGCAGGATCTGCTGCTCGCGCTGGCGCGGCAGTTCGACTATCCCTATCTCGCCCCCGGCGCCTTCGGCTTCAGCGAGGAGCTTGTGGCGGCGTACCAGCCCTTCACACCGCAGGTCGAGCAACTGCGCGCCTTGCGCAGCCAGCTCATGCTGCGCTGGTTCGGCACCGGGCAGCGCAGTCTGGCCCTGGTCGGCTCGGGGGCAACGGGCACGATGAGCAACCTCGCCGCCAATCTGGCCGTGGTGTTTTCCCAGCTCGGCGAACGCACCCTGCTGATCGACGCCAATCTGCGCCGCCCCATGTTGCAGGGACTGTTCAACCTGCAGGCCCGGCAGGGCCTGTCCGACGTGCTGATCGGCCGCGCCAGCAGCGAAGTCGCCGTGCGCATCGAGCCGCTGCTCGGCCTCACCGTGCTGAGTGCTGGCACCCAGCCGCCCAACCCGGCGGAACTGCTGGCGCGGCCCGTGTTCTCCGGCCTGCTGGAGCGCAGCGCAGACCAGTTCGACGTCATTCTCGTCAACACCGCGCCCAGCAATCTTGCCGAAATTCTCCCGGTCTGCGCTGCCACGCGCGGCGCGCTGCTCATGGTGGATCAGCACCGCAGCGCCGCAACAGAAGTGCGCGCCACGGCTGCGGCCATACAGCACGCCGGGCTCACGGTGGTGGGCAGCGTGCTCAACCAGCACTGAACTGCACGGGCAGACCATGTCACTGCCAATCGCCCCCCCTTCGCAGCACCGCCAGCGCGCGCTCATCGCGCTGACGGTGCTTGGCGGGGTTGCGCTGGCGCTGCTGGCAGGGGTGGCAGCGGGCAAGCTCGCCGCACTGGACGACCGCACCCACTTCGCCCTGCTGGTGGCGCTGCCAGCCGCTTTCGCCCTCGGCCTGCTGTTCGTCTATGCCCGCGAAACACTCTTGCTGCTCATCATCCTGTTCCGCGCCAACCTCGACCCCATGCTGAATATGACCAAGGTCGGCGGCGGCGGTGCCGCCATCGGTCTGGGCGGGTTGCTCAACGCCCTGATCATCGGGCTCATCGTCATGGAACTGTTCAATCGCCGCCGCATTCCAGTCGGCCGGCTCATGATGCAGACTTGGCTGCCACTGCTCGTCGTCATGGTGGGCACCCTGGTCATCACACCAAGGCTGGTGCCCGGCATCAAAAACGACCTCGCACTGCTGTCCAACGCCGCCATCTTTCTGCTGGCGTTTGTGTATGTGCGCGACAAGGTCAGTCACGACGCCTGGATGCGGGCGGTGCTGCTCTCCACCATCGGCCCGCTGCTCTATGGCTACTACCAGATCGCTACGCACCAAGGTTTCTACGACGCGCAGGTGGGCATGCGCATCGACAGCACCTTCTCGCATCCCAACATCTTCGCGTTCTATCTGGTGTTGATGGTGTCGCTGCTGTTTGTGGTGTGGCGCGGCGGCCTGCTGCCGGTGAGCACGCGGGTCCGCCAGTTGCTGCCGCTCTATATCCTGCTGCTGCTGTTCCTGCTGATGGCCACCAAAACCCGCAGCGCCTGGGGTGCGATGGCGTTCTTTTTCCTCGCCTACAGCCTGGTGATGGAACGCAAGCTGCTGCCGCTGCTGATCCTCGTTGGTCTGGCCTCTCTGCTGCTGCCCGATGTGCGCGAGCGCATCACCGAACTGACCACCGGCAACAGCGGCATGTATTACCAGCAGCTCAACTCCTTCGCCTGGCGCAAGGAAATGTGGATTGCCGCACTGCACTTCATGACGCCATCGCACTACCTGTTCGGCTACGGCAAGGAGTCCTACGCGTTCTATTCGCAGATGTTCTACCCCTTGGGCAACGGCGAAGGCCCGCCCGCGCACAACGTGTACGTGCAGGTGTTCTTCGACGGCGGCGTGCTGGGGCTGGCTGGTTTTGTCTGGCTGCTCATGGGCACCGGGGTGCTTGCCGCGGCAGTGCGCAAGACCGACCGCGTGGAGGGTTTTCTGCTCGTGATGCTGGTGCTGGAGTTCGCGCTGGTCTCGGTCTCCGACAATATGCTCGACTACCTGGTCTACAACTGGTACTTGTGGTTCGTGCTCGGTGTTGGCATCAGCCTGCATGCGGCCCGGTTGACGCAGCGCGCAGAAAATCCGGTGCCCAGTTCTGCCGCCGCAGCGCATCCGCGCCCCGTGCAGAGGCACATCTCGGGGAGGATGTCGTGAGCCCCGGGAACAGCGCCTCACGTCAGAACTGGATCGATCTCGCCAAGGGCATCGGCATCATTCTGGTCGTCTACGGCCATGTTGCCCGCGGCCTCGATGCAGCGGGGCTCTATCGTGACCAACACAGTTTCGCCCGGGTGGACAGCGTCATCTACAGCTTTCATATGCCGCTGTTTTTCTTGCTGTCCGGGCTGTATTTCCAGTCGTCGCTGAAGCACTACGGGGCGGGCGCACTGATCGGCAAGAAGGTCGATACCCTGCTCTATCCCTATGTGGTTTGGTCGCTGATTCAGGGCGGCATTGCGATCGCGTTGTCCCACTACACCAACACGCTCACCAGGATCAGCGACATCACCGCGATCCTTTGGCAGCCACTTGATCAGTTCTGGTTTCTCTACGCGCTCTTCTTCATTTTTTTGCTGTTCACCCCGGTGTTCAAGCTGGCGCATCAGGCGGCGGCGCCGTGGCTTGTCGGTTTTGTTCTGCTGGTCGCCTATATCGCCAACGTCCAGTTCGGCATTCCGGCAGTGGACTATGTGGTGGATTACGGGGTGTTCTTCGCCTGCGGCATCCTGCTTTCGCAATACCCGGCAGCGACAGGTCTGGGGGCGCCCGGACAAGGCGCTGGCCGTCGCGCTGGCCTGGGTGCCGTGCTCCTGTTTTCTTTGGCGCAATACGCCGTTCACACCGTCTTCCATGCCGCTGATTTGCCAAGCGGTGCGGCGGGTCGTGGGGCGGGGTTTCTGGTGGCCCTGTTTTCGATCGGCTGCGTCTTGGTGCTGTCGAGGTCGCTGAGTCCAGCCGGTTTCCGTTGGCTGGCCCGTCTTGGGAAAAACTCCATGCCCATTTATCTCATGCACATTCTTTTCGCCAGCGGCACGCGCGTGATTCTGTCCAAGTTGTTTCACGTTCAGGATCTGCTGTTGCAACTCGTCGCGGGAACACTGATGGGTCTGCTGGCGCCCTTGGCGATGACGGGGGTGTTCAGGGCCTGCAAGATGACTGTTCTGCTGTACCCGCCGGCCTGTTTGCAGCAATCGCGGCAACGTGCCGTGCGGGATTGAGAGGGTGTGAACGATGGGACTCAAGAATGACCCCGGATGGCAGCAGGACCTGCTGCGCCTGAACATGCGCCGCCCCTTTTTCAAGGAGCAATCCATTTGGGCGATCTGGGTGTATCGCTATGGCCGCCAGGTGGACGCGATGCCGCACGGGCTGCGCAGGCGGATCAAGACCCGGTGGTATTGGCTGCTGTTCCGCTTTGTTGAAACCTGGACAGGCATCAGCTTGCCGAAGGAAGCGGTGATCGGCGGCGGGCTGCGCATCTTTCACTTCGGCGGCATTTTTGTTCATCCCGGCGCCAGGATCGGAACGCACTGCACCCTGCGGCAAGGCGTGACCATCGGCAACAAGACCGAAGGCGGCGCGGTTCCCATTCTGGAGGATGATGTTGAGCTGGGCGCCTATGCGCAAGTGTTGGGCGGCGTTGTGCTGCGCGCCGGTTGTCGCGTGGGCGCGCTGTCGGTCGTGGTGCACGATGTCGACTCTGGCGTGACGGTGGCCGGGGCTCCCGCGCGGCCCCTGCATCCGCGCGCGCCGGAGTTGGTTTTGCTGCAGCGACCGTTCGGTCGGCAGACGGATTCCTGAGATGCGCGCCCCGGCCATCCCGGTTGAAACGCAACCCGCCACAGCGCAGGGGTTGATGACAGTCGCCTATTTCATCAATCAATATCCCAAGGTCAGCCACAGTTTCATCCGGCGGGAAATTCAGGCGCTGGAGCGCCAGGGTGTGTCGGTGCTGCGCGTCGCGCTGCGCGGCTGGGATGCCGAATTGGTGGATGCGGCCGACCTCGCCGAGCGGGAGCGCACGCGCTATGTCTTGCGACAGGGGCTGCGCGGCTTGCTGGGGCCGGTACTCGGCACAGCGCTGCGCTACCCCCTGCGCATGCTGCGGGCGATGCTCTGGGCCGCGCGTCTGGCGCGGCTCAACGAACGCGGCCTTGCCTATCACTGGATCTATCTCGCCGAGGCTTGCCAGCTCGTGCATTGGGTGCAGGTGGCAGGCGCGGTTCATCTGCATGCGCATTTCGGCACCAATTCGGCGGAGGTCGTGCTGTTGGCGCGGCTGCTGGGCGGGCCGCCGTTCAGTTTCACGGTGCATGGGCCGGAGGAGTTCGACAAGCCGCTGGGCATTCATCTGCGCGAAAAAATCGAACACAGCGCCTTCGTGGTGGCGATCAGCTCGTTTTGTCGAAGCCAGTTGTATCGCTGGGTCGGCTCGGCGCATTGGGGCAAAGTGCAGGTGGTGCGCTGTGGTATCGAGCCCGATTTTCACAGTGGCGTCGAGATGCAATGCAACGCCAACAGGCGCTTGGTCTGCGTTGGCCGCTTGAGCGAGCAGAAAGGCCACCTGTTGCTGATCGAGGCGGCTGCCTTGCTGGCGGCGGCCGGGGAGGCGTTCACGCTGACCCTGGCGGGCGACGGTGAACTGCGCCCGCAGATCGAGGCCGCCATTGCCAGCAGCGGCCTGGGCGACCGCGTTGTGATTACCGGCTGGATTGACAGTGCGGAGGTTCGTGAGCAGCTTCTTGGCGCGCGGGCTCTGGTGTTGTCGAGTTTCGCCGAAGGGTTGCCTGTGGTCGTGATGGAAGCCATGGCCTTGGGGCGTCCAGTGGTTGCGACACAAATTGCCGCAATGGCCGAACTGGTGGAAGAAGGCCGCAGTGGCTGGCTCTGCCCGGCGGGAGACGCAGCGGCGCTGGCGGCTGCCCTGCAGCGTTGCCTGCACGCCGACGCGGAGCAACTCACGGCCATGGGCGCGCATGCCCGTGCGGTCGTGCTGTCCCGGCATGACGTTGACACGGAGGCGCAACACCTCGCGCGCCTATTCCAGGGCGCGGCCGATCGGGCGTGCGCAAGCGCCACTAGCGCCTCGCACGGCGGCGCCGAAGACGCACGCAGCGCCCTCGGTGAGTCGCACGCAGCGCGCAGGGGCGCCCAGTGAGCGCGCTGCTGTACGGCCTTTTGCTGCTCGCGTGTAGTGCGCTGGCGCTGCCAGTGGGGCTGCTGTTGTTGCAGGTCTTGGGCGCGTGGCTGCCCAGGCGGACAGCGCCGCTCTGTTCAGATGGAGCAGGGTGCGTGGCCGTGCTGATGCCCGCGCACGACGAAGCCCTGAACATTCGCGAAGCGGTGCAGAGTGTGCGTCTTGATTTGCGGCCGCAGGACCGCTTGCTGGTGGTGGCCGATAACTGCGGTGATGACACCGCCGCCCTTGCGCGCGCGGCGGGCGCAGAAGTGATCGAGCGCCACGACGCGCTGCGCCGCGGCAAGGGATACGCGCTGGATTTTGGCATGCGGCATCTGGCGCTGAACCCGCCCGATGTTGTGGTCATCGTGGATGCGGATTGCTCGGTGCGGCCAGGGTCCATCGCCTGCGTTGCCGCCGTGGCCTTGCGGGTCGGCGCCCCTGCCCAAGCGCATTACCGCATGGAACTGCCGCCAGATGCCGGGCTGAAAATCAAGATCGCCGCCTTCGCCTGGCGCGTCAAAAACCTGGTTCGTCCGCTGGGCTATCGCCGCCTGGGTTTGCCTTGTCAGCTCATGGGCAGCGGCATGGCGTTTCCGTGGAACCTGATCGCGCAGGCCGACCTGGCCGACGGGCACCTTGTCGAAGACCTCAAACTCGGCCTTGAGTTTGCCCGCAAGCGCACCGCGCCCAGGTTTGTGCCGGAAGCTGAAGTGCGCAGCGTCTTTCCCGCCAGCGCGGCCGGCGTGGCGACGCAGCGCCGACGCTGGGAACATGGCCATCTGGGCATGTTGGTCGATGTGGCGCCGCGCCTGCTCTGGCAGGGCCTGCGTAGCGCCAACGTCGGCCTGCTGGCTCTGGCGGTCGATCTGTGCATTCCGCCCCTTGCCCTGTTGGCCTTGCTGTTGACGGCGGCAGTCACAACGTCCACTCTCGCCTGGTGGCTTTTGCACTGGACTGCGCCAGCCCTGATGGCCTGGGCATCCTGCGCGGCGTTCGTTTTGGCCGTTCTGGGGGCATGGGCGCGATTTGGCCGCGACATGCTGCGTGTCACCGAGATGGCAGGCATCCCGCTCTATGTGCTCTGGAAGGTGCCGGTCTATCTCCGCTTCGCACTGCGGCGCGAACGCAACTGGGTGCGCTCAGCCAGAGAGGGCGAAAAATGACCCCTCAGCCTCCAGGTCACCAGACGGCAGGCGCGGGCGAGAATGTGCTGCATCTGTTTGGCCTGCCCCTGCAAAACACGACCCTGGCCTTGGCTGCCGACATGTTGCTTCGGGCCGCAGCACAGGGGCAGCGCCGCAACGTCTATTTCGTCAACGCGCATTGCGTCAACCTCGCCGCCGCCAATGCGGATTATGACGAAACCCTGCGCGCCGCGGATCTGTTGTTTGCCGATGGCATCGGCATGCGGATTGCCGCCCGCGTGGCGGGCGACCGCGTGCGAGACAACGTCAATGGCACCGACTTGTTTCCCCTGCTGTGCGCCGGGGCGGCGCAGGCCGGGCTGGCGCTGGCGTTCATTGGCGGCAAGCCGGGGGTTGCGCAGGCTTGCGCGCGCAATATGGGCATCGCGCATCCAGGGTTAAAAGTCGCCTACGTTCAAGACGGATACTTTCCCGCCGCGCAGACCGACGCCGTGCTCCACGCGCTGCGCCAGTCGCAGGCACAACTGGTTTTCGTCGCCATGGGGGTGCCCCGACAAGAACAATTCATCCGCCGACATGCCGAGGCACTGGGCGACACGGTGCGACTGGGAGTCGGCGCTCTGTTCGACTTTTACTCGGGGACGATTCCCAGAGCACCAAGAGTGTTGCGACGGCTGGGCTTGGAATGGTTGTTTCGCCTGCTGATCGAGCCGCGCCGCCTTTTCGTCCGCTATGTGCTGGGCAATCCGCAGTTCCTCGCCCGCGTGCTGTGGCGCCGGTTGCGCAAGCACGCGGCCTTGACCCACGAGCCACTCTCCGGCTGATTGAGCGGCGCATTTTTGGTGAGAAATATGCAATGGCGCCGCCGTTAAATGCATAAATTTGGTGCATCTGTAGAAAAAATGCAGGCATTTCTGCCAAATGATGTAGGAATTTCCCTAGCGCAAAACCATCCTCTGCCTACGCTGACCAGCGCGTTCCGGCTTGTAACATGCGGCACTTCTGAAGTCGTTTCAACCGGACGTGTTGCACGGACTGCGATGGTCGCTGCGCTGATGAACGCAGCGAGGTGGTCATTCGGCGCGCGCCCCGAAGGATTTGTCATGCGCCATGTTTTGAGTGTTTCTGCCGCCGTCCTCCTGGTCTCCGCCCTGGGCGGCTGTGGCGGCGGAGGGGGTGCCAGCCAGATTGCCGCATCCCCAAGTGGCAACGATGCAACCGCCGCCACGGCGACGACGAGCAGTGGCAATGACACGCGCGCTGCGCCTTTGCTCTCGGCGGCGGCGACGTCGGTTTCTCTGTACCGGGTGTTTTCTCCGCAGAGCTTCTGGTACCAGCCGATTCCGGCCAGCGCACCACTGAACCCGAATTCTGCGGCCTACACCCAGAACCTGGTCAATCAGATCAAGACTTACTACAACAACGTCAACCTCAACACCACCAGTTACGCCGCCTCGGTCTATTTTGTGCGGACGCAAGGCGGCTCGAATACCGTGACCTGGGATAACGGAACGCCGGTCTATCCGGTTGCCAAAACCGTGAACGTCGGCTTCAACGATTGCCAGGAAAAGGGCTGGACCGACCCGAAATTGATTGCGCAATGGCAGAACGTTCCGATTCCGGTGGGTGCGAAGCCCGCGAGCGGGACCGACAGCGAAATGTCCATCTACGACCTCAGCACCCAGACCCTGTGGGACTTCTGGGTGATGAGCCAGGCCAACGGCCAATGGCAGGCCTGCTGGGGCGGGCGGATTCAGAACACGCCGCAGAACGCGGGCATTTTCCCCAATCCCTACGGCACCACGGCGACCGGGCTGCCCTTCATTGGCGGTGAAATCTCCGCGGAAGAGCTGGCCAAAGGACAGATTGATCACGTCATGGGAATCTCGCTGGTCAATGCGGCGTCCTGGAATGTGTTTTCCTGGCCGGCCAACCGCTCCGATGGCTACAACCCGACAAACGCACCCAACCAAATCCCCGAAGGCACGCGCTTGCGGCTCGATCCCAGTGTGAACGTTGACGCGCTCAACCTCACCCCAGTCGGCCGCATGATTGCCAAAGCGGCGCAGACCTATGGTTTTGTCATCTGGGACAAGGCCGGTTCGGTGTCCCTGCGCATGGTCAATCCCAACACCTACATGCTCGCAGGCAAGTCCGACCCCTATCCTGCGCTGTTCGGCGGCATGCCCTCCTGGCAAGTGTTGCAGAACTTCCCGTGGGACAAAATGCAGTTCATGCCGAATAACTACGGCAAGCCGAACTGAGAGCTTGAGGCCTGCCCCTTCATTCCGCGCATACGCCCAGTTCGCAGCCAACTCCAGGGCGGTGCGGTACGCTGCGGTGCGAGGCGCGGTGTTCCGGCATGGCTTGTGCTTATGGTTGGTGCATGGGGATCGCGTTGTTCTGGGTGCATGTGACAGATTTGGGCGATAGCGCTGTACTGCTGCCGCTCGCCTTGGTGATCCTCTTCTGGCTGGGGTTGCAGTCTGTGCGGGCCGCAACCTTTTGGGCGGCGCTGTTCTGCCTGGACGGGGCGATGGTGGCCCTGAGCAAAATTCTCTACATGGGCTGGGGGCTGCATCCGGCGGGCTGGAATTTCACGGGCTTGAGCGGGCAGAGCGTCGTGCCCATGCTGGTCTGGCCGACCCTCGGGCGCTTGCTCGCCGCCGGGCGTTCTGCGGTCTGGCGCTGCTTGCTGCCGACTTTCGGCGCGCTGCTTGCCGCGGCCATTGTGATCTCGCGACTGACAACCGACGCGCACACACCGATCGAAGCCGCATTGGGTGCGCTCTGGGGCGGGACGCTGGCCGTGCTGGCGTTGTGGCGGCTACCGCGCGAGCGCATCGGCGGCGGCAGGCCGGGCTGGTTTCTTCCGGTTGCGATTCTTCTGCCGCTCGCGTTGAGCTATGGGCAGATCTTTCCCTCAAATCCCTTGCTCCAGACCATTGCCTGCCAACTCAGCGGTCGAGACAAGCCGTATACCCGCGCCGACCTGCTTCAGTCGTTGGCTGAATGCCCAGCGGCAGCGGGGCGGGGCAAGGCTACGCCGCTTCGTCCACCGGGCTGACGCGTACCACCACGTCCAGCGTGTGCTCGCCGCCGCCGCGGATGATGCCGCGTAGCGGGGAGACATCGGCGAAGTCGCGGCCCAGGGCGATGCGCACATAGTCGGCGGCGGGCTGGCGGTTGTTGGTGGGGTCGAATTCCACCCAGCCGTTGACCGGGCACCACACTGACACCCAGGCGTGCGAGGCGTCGGCGCCCACGAGTTGTTCTTCGCCGGGATTGGGGTGTGAGCGCAGGTAGCCGCTGACATAGCGCGCCGCCAGACCCAGGCCGCGCAGCGCGGAAATCATCACATGCGCGTAGTCCTGGCAGACGCCGGCGCGCAGTTCGAGTGCCTGCGGGGCGCGGGTGTGAACCTCGGTGCTTTCGGGGTTGTAGGTGAAGTCGGCGTGGATGCGCCGCATCAGGTCGAGCGCACCGCTGAGCACGGGTTCTCCGGCGGGAAAGCTCGTTTGGGCATAGGCGGTGGCGGCGGCAAACAGGGGGGAGAAGTGGGTGCCGAAGGTGTATTCGGCCTCGGCCACATAGGGCTTGCCTGCGCGGTAGAACAGGCGTTCGCGCACGCTTTCCCATGCCGGGCTGGCCGCCCAGTCGGGAGTCTGCGGGGCGCGTACCCGCACCAGGCTGACGGCGCGCACGGTCAGGGTGTCATGCGGGCTGTAGTAGGCGAAGAACTCGCGCCGGTTGCCGAACACGTCGATGTCGCTGCGACGATGTCCGGGTTCGGGCTGGATGTCGCAGGCGTAGTCGATGCGTTCTTGCTCCGCCTGATTGAGCGGGCAGAGGGACGCCAGGTGGTGGGCCAACTCCACCGAGGTGGCGTAGGTGTAGGCGGTTTCGTGCACCACGCGGTAGAGCGTCTCGTCCGTGGTGGCGGATACCGGAAGGGTGTGGTTCATGACGGTGTTCAATACCCGCCGAGGGGACGGTCTGCGGCGTTGGCGTGGGCGAAGTAACGTCGGCTGATGTCGTCGGACAGGCGCCAGGCGCTGTCGACCGACTGGGTAAGCGTGAGCTCCAGCCAGGTGAAGTGCGACGTGTTGGTGTGGGTGCACAGCTCAGGCAGATGCCAGTCGTCCGGGTCGGGGGCGAGTTCCATGAGCGCCTGGCGATCCGCGCTGTCTCCGGGCAGCTTGGCCATGCGCGCGCGCAGGGTTTGCGCCACCCAGCCCAGGGCGCGGGGGTTTTCGCGGTCGAGCATGAGCAGGTCGAGCAGGGGCGGAATTTCCAGCCGCTTCTGATAGAGGGCGCGGTAGGTGATGGTGCTGTCGAACAGCGCCAGCAGCAGGTTGAAGCCGCTGTCGGTATGCACCGCGCCGGTGCGAAAGGCAACGCCCAGCGCATCGCCGAGCAGCACGAGCCGCTCGATGTGGCGGCCGATGCTGAGCAGTCGCCAGCCGTCGTCGCGGGTCATGCGGTCGGTCTGCGCGCCGGTGATGGCGCTGAGCACTTCGGTAAGTTGCTCCAGGCCGCGCAGCGCCTGTGTGGATTGCAATTCCTCGCGCCGTGCGCCCGAGGGCAGGAGTTCGAGCGCGGTGGCCGAGGCGATCCACTGCCGGTGGTCGCCGCCCAGCCGCTCGCGGACCTGGGAGGCGGCGTTGCCCAGTGCCTGCAGGTTTTGCACGATGCCGCCCTGGTGCTGCCCTGGCACGAGGCCGCGCACGATGCAGCGCTCGAAGCCCTGCGGGTTGTCGCAGAGCGCGGGCGCGTCCTGCGCGATGAGGCCGGTGCTGCGGCACCATTGGTCAAGCATGTCGCGCGGGGCAGGGCCCATGTCGTCGTCGCCCGAGAGCGCGCGCAGGGTGATGCGCGCCAGCCGGGCGCTGAATTCGGCGCGCTCGCAATAGCGGCCGAGCCAGAACAGGTTTTCGGCCGCGCGGCTGGTGACCACGCGGTGATGGTTGACCAGGTCTTGCGGGCGCATCGGTGCGGGCAGCAGGGTGGAGTCGTCCACCGCGTCGCCGGTGATGACCCAGGCGTCCTGACTGCTGCCGCCGCGCTGCATGGAGACGGTGTTGCCACCGCGCGGCGCGGTGCGCACCAGCCCGCCGGGCAGCACTCGCCAGCCGCCCTGGCCGTCGGAAATGGCATAGACCCGCAGCATGGCCGCGCGGGCGGCGAGGCGGTCGTCGCTCCACACCGGCACATGCGGCAGGGGTTGATATTGCTGCAGGGTGACCAGCGCCGGGTTGGCCTGCACCCGTTCGCGCCAGGGCGGAAGCTGGCCGAAGTCGAGGCTGGCCATGACGGTGGGATCGAAGCCGCAGTCGGCATGCACCGGCTTGATGACCCAGGAGCGCATATCGTCCAGAGGATCGTCGCACACGCCCGGTTCGCCGCACCACCAGGTGGGCAGCGAAGGCAGTTTGAGCGGCTCGCCCAGCAGGGTTTCGCACAGCTTGGGCAGAAAGCCCTGCACCGCGGGCGATTCGAGAAAGCCCGCGCCGAGCGCGTTGGCCACGAGCACATTGCCCGCGCGCACCGCCTGCAGCAGCCCGGCGACGCCCAGCATGGAATCGGGGCGCAGTTCCAGCGGGTCGCAGAAACTGTCATCCAGCCGTCGCAGCACCACATGCACCGGCTCCAGGCCGCGCAGGGTCTTGAGGAACAGGCGGTCTTCGCGCACGGTCAGATCGCTGCCTTCGGCCAGGGTGATGCCCAGGTAGCGTGCCAGATACACCTGTTCAAAATACGTCTCGCTGTACGGCCCGGGGGTCAGCAGCACCACGCGGCTACCCACGCCGCCGGGCGATAGCCGCAGCAGCGTGTCCATCAGCAGCCGATAGCTGGCGGCCAGGCGCTGCACCTTGAGCTGGCTGAACGCGTCTGGAAACAGGCGGGAGATCAGGATGCGGTTTTCCAGCAGATAACCCAGGCCCGACGGGGCCTGCACCCGCTGGTTGACCACGCGCCACACGCCGTCTGGCCCGCGCGCCAGATCGAAGGCGGCGATGTGCAGCCAGATGTTGCCGGGCGGCGTATGGCCGTGCAGGGCGCGCAGATAGCCGGGGTGTCCCTGCACCAGGGCGGGTGGCAACAGCCCTTCCTTGAGGGTGCGCTGCGCTCCGGTGTAAATGTCGGCAAGGATGGTATTGAGCAGCGCGGCGCGTTGCGCTGCTCCCGAGGAGATCTGGGCCCAGGAGGCCGCATCGATCAGCAGCGGGAACAGATCGACCGACCACGCCCGCACGGCCTGCGCGGCATCGGCGTGGACGTTGTAGGTCACGCCATCGTCGTGGATCTGCTGCAGGAGTTGTTGCTGGCGCGCTCCCAGGGTGTCGAATCCGCCGGGCCCGAGCAGCCGGAAAAATTGTTCCCAGAGTGGCGACAGTGGCGTCCCCGTGTCGCCGCTTGAAACCTGGCCGCGCAGTTCATCCCAGTGGCCGCGCAGGACGGAAGATGCCAGATCGCGGGCGAGGGCGACAGAGTCTTCGCCCAACTCGGTGCTGCCCTGGGATTGGGATTGGGATTGGAACAAACTAGCCATGCGGCATTGTGGCATGTCGGGGGGCGCAGGCACTGGCCTTGCGCCGCCCGGGGGCGGTTAAAAATCACACATCCAGGCGCAAATCCAGGGTGCAGGGGAATTCGAGGCTGGGATGCACCGGCGCCACGCGCATGCGGCCCGGGGTGTGGCCCATGCGGAAGAAGCGCGCGAGACGGCGGCTTTCGGCCTCGTAGGAGTTGATGGGGAAAGCGCTGGGGTTGCTGCCACCCGGATGCTCGACGTGGTACTGGCAGCCGCCGAGCGAGCGCTCCATCCAGGTATCGACCAGATCGAAGGTCAGCGGCGCGTGCACACCAATGCCGGGGTGCAGCGCCGAGGGCGGATGCCACGCGCGGTAGCGCACGCCGCAGACGAACTCGCCGCTGCGCCCGGTGGGTTGCAGCGGCACGGCCTGGCCGTTGACGGTGAGCACATGGCGGCTGTCGGTCAGTCCGCTGATTTTCACCTCCACCCGCTCCAGCGAGGAATCGACATAGCGCACCGTGGTGCCCGCCGCGCCCTCTTCGCCCATGACGTGCCAGGGTTCGAGCGCCATGCGCAGCTCCAGCTTCATGCCGCGCACGGCATAGTCGCCCAGCAGCGGGAAGCGGAAGGTGTGGTGCGGCGCGAACCATTGCGGATCGAAGTCGAAACCGGCCTCGCGCAGCTCGGTGAGCACGTCCTCGAAGTCCATCGCAATGAAGGTGGGCAGGAGGAAGCGGTCGTGCAGCGCCGTGCCCCAGCGCTGCAGGGCGGCGGTGTAGGGCGTGTGCCAGAAACGGGCGATGAGGGCGCGCAGCAGCAGTTGCTGTACCACGCTCATGCGGGCATGCGGCGGCATCTCGAAGGCGCGCAGCTCCAGCAGGCCGAGGCGGCCGGTGGCGCCGTCGGGGCTGTAGAGCTTGTCGATGCAGAACTCGCTGCGGTGGGTGTTGCCGGTGACGTCGATCAGGAGGTTGCGCAGGGTGCGGTCGACGAACCAGGGTGGAGCGTAGGCGTCCCCACGCGCACTGCGTTCGCTGCCCCCCGAGGCGGAGCGCGTGGCTTGGGACGGCGCGGCGTCGTGCGCGCCGACGCCAAAGCGGCTGTGGCTGGCGCGCAGTGCGGCCAGGGCGATTTCGAGTTCGTAAACCTGGTCGTCGCGCGCTTCATCCACCCGGGGTGCCTGGCTGGTGGGGCCGATGAACAGGCCGGAGAACAGATAGCTCAGCGACGGATGGTTGTGCCAGTAGGCCAACAGACTGGCGAGCAGATCGGGGCGGCGCAGGAAGGGGCTGTCCGCCGGGGTGGCCCCGCCGAGCACCACATGGTTGCCGCCGCCGGTGCCGGTGTGGCGGCCGTCGAGCATGAATTTTTCCGCGCCCAGCCGGGTTTCGAACGCGGCCTGGTAGAGGAACTCGGTGTGATCGACGATTTCCGCCCAGTTGTGCGCCGGGTGGATGTTGACCTCGATGACGCCGGGGTCGGGCGTGACCTGCAGCAGGTTGAGCCGCGGGTCGCGCGGGGGCGGATAGCCTTCGAGCACCAGCTTGACCTGCAGGCGCTGCGCGGTGGTTTCGATGGCGGCGAGCAGGTCGAGATAGTCTTCCGCCGAGGTGAGCGGCGGCATGAACACATAGAGAATGCCGCCGCGCGCCTCCACGCACAGCGCGGTGCGCAAAATCCAGCCGCCGGACTCGAAGCGTTCGGGCTGCCTGCCATCACCGGGGCGCATGCGCTGGCCATCGCCGCTGGACAGCGGGGCTGCTCTGGCGCCAGTGCTCCGATGTGGTGCGCCCGGCCCCTGGTTTTGCACGCCGACGGTGCCGCCTTCGGCATAGCCGCCACCAATGCGGTGCATCGGGCCGTACTGGGTCCGCAGCGCGGTGGCTTCGGGCAAAGACCGGCGCGGGGCGAACGGGTCTTGCGCCCAGTCGGACGCCCGCTCGCCCTCGGTGGCCCAGGGCAGGGAGTCGAGCGGCAGGCGCCAGCCCATGGCCGAGTCGCCCGGGAACAGATACATGCGTTCGTCGCGGAAGAACCACGGCCCGGAGACCCAGTGTGGGCCGCTCAAGGAAACGCCGGGCCGGGCGCCGCCCAGGCCTGGGGACGGTTCAATTTCCTGTGGCGTTCCCGGTTCGCGTCGGATCGGCAGGGCGTAACCGGTCGGTGTTTTCAGCCCCTGGTCGAAGACTTTGCGCAGGCGGGCGCGTTCGAGTTCGTCTTCCACCCGCGAGTCGAAGGGATCGACGTTGACCGGCAGGCGGCGCTCGCGCCACAGGTAGTACCAGGTGTCCTCGAATCCGGTCTGCACATGCGCCGGATTGACGCCGAGGGTGTCGACCAGGGCGAGGATGAAGGTGTGGGCGTCAAAGCGGGTGGCGGTGCCGCCGGCCCGTTCGTCAGCGAACAGATCGGGGTTGTGCCAGCAGGGCTGGCCGTCACGCCGCCAGATGGCTGACAGCGCCCAGCGCGGCAATTGCTCGCCCGGATACCACTTGCCCTGACCGAAATGCAGAAATCCGCCGGGGCCGTAACGGTGGATGAGCTTGCCGATCAGCTCGCCGGCGTAGCCGCGCTTGGTGGGGCCTTGCGCGTCGGTGTTCCATTCGGGGGCGTCGCGGTCGGTGGTGGCGACGAAGGTCGGCTCGCCGCCCTGGGTGAGGCGCACGTCGCCGTTTTTCAGATGCTGGTCGACCAGTTCGCCCAGGGTGAGCACGGCCTGCCACTGGTCGTCGGTGTAGGGCTTGGTGACGCGCGGCGATTCATAAATGCGGGTCACGGCCATGTGGTGGCTGAACTCCACCTCGCATTCGTCGATCATGCCCTCTACCGGCGCCGCGCCCGAAGGCTGCGGCGTGCAGGCCAGCGGAATGTGGCCTTCCCCGGCGAGCAGGCCCGAGGTGGGGTCGAGGCCGATCCATCCGGCGCCGGGCAGGAAGACTTCGCACCAGGCGTGCAGATCGGTGAAGTCGGCCTCGGCGCCGCTGGGGCCGTCGAGCGCCTTCACGTCCGGGGTGAGCTGGATGAGATAGCCGGAGACGAAGCGCGCCGCCAGCCCCAGGTGGCGCAGCACCTGTACCAGCAGCCAGCCGGTGTCGCGGCAGGAGCCGCAGGCCAGTTCCAGGGTCTGCTCGGGCGTCTGCACGCCGGGCTCCATGCGGACGGTGTAGCCAATGTCGCGCTGCAGCCGCTGGTTGATGTCCACCAGGAAGTCTTGCGTGCGGCGCGGGGTGAGGTCGATGCTGCGGATCAGCGCTTCAAGCCGCGGGGTGAGCGGGTCGGTGGCCAGGTAGGGGCCGAGTTCGTCCTTGAGTTCCGGGGCGTAGCTGAAGGGAAATTGCTCCGCTGCGGGCTCCAGAAAGAAGTCGAAGGGGTTGAGCACCGCCATCTCGGCCACGAGATCGATGGTGATCTGCAGCAGCGTGGTTTTTTCAGGAAAAGTGAGCCGCGCCAGATAGTTGGCGAAGGGGTCTTGCTGCCAGTTGATGAAGTGGTCGGCCGGTTCCACGCGCTGGCTGTACGACAGGATGGGTGTGCGGCAATGCGGCGCGGGGCGCAGCCGCACGACGTGCGGGGAAAGGCCCACCGGGCGGTCGAAACGGTAGGTGGTGGTATGCGTGAGCGCGACGTGGATGGACATCCGGGCACCTTGGAGGAAGTGGAGAGGGAGCGGCTTGGAGGCGGTGCTCAGGCGGCGAGAAAGTCCTGGCTGATGCCACCGCCCAGATCGTTGATGCGCTCCAGAAAATGGGTGAGATAGGCGTGCAGCCCGGTGGCCATGATGTCGTCGAGTCGGCCGAATTGCAGCTGGGCGTTGAGCAGGCCGGCGCGGCGCAGGGTTTCGCGCGACTGCGGGTTGGCCACGGCGCGCAGGTGTGTGTTCACCGTCATCATGCAGGCGGCGAGTGACCGCGGCATGTCAAGCCGCAGGATGAGCAGCCCGGCCACGCGCTCGGGGGTGATGACGTCGCGGTACACCTTGCGATAGACCTCGAAGCCGGAGACCGAGCGCAGCACGCCCGACCAGTGATAGAAGTCGTGCTCCTGCACCCGGCCATTGCCGCTCGCCGAGCCGTAAAAGTCGGATTGCAGGGCATGGAACTTCACGTCGATCAGCCGCGCGGTGTTGTCGGCGCGCTCCAGGAAGGTGCCGATGCGCAGGAAGTGGTAGGCCTCATCTTGCAGCATGGTGCCCGAGGTCACGCCGCGCGAGAGGTGCGAGCGGTACTTCACCCACTCGAAATACTGCGCCGGGTCTTGTCGGCACAGGCCATTGGCCAGCATGCGCTGCGATTCGAGCCAGGTCTGGTTGACCGTTTCCCACACCTCGGTGGTGATGGCGCCGCGCACCGCGCGGGCGTTTTCGCGCGCGGCGCGCAGACAGCTCTGGATGGAGGACGGGTTTTCGGTGTCGCACACCATGAAGTCGAGCACCTTGTCGGCGTCGATCTCGCCGTGGCGCTCGGTGTAGGCCGACGTCAGCTCGGAAATGCCCAGCAGCCCGCGCCAGCCCAGTTGCATAGCCTCGGCACCCTGCGGCAGCAGGGCGGACTGCACATGCACGTCGAGCATGCGGGCGGTGTTTTCGGCGCGTTCGGTGTAACGGGCCATCCAGAACAGGTTGTCGGCGGTGCGGCTGAGCATGGGAGTTCCTTGCCGGGTGGATGCGAAAGGGGATGGGTTTACTTTTCCAGCACCCAGGTGTCTTTGGTGCCGCCGCCCTGCGAGGAGTTGACGACCAGCGAACCCTCGGCCAGCGCCACGCGGGTGAGGCCGCCGGGCACGATGGACACGGTCTTGCCCGACAGGACGAAAGGCCGCAGGTCGAGGTGGCGCGGCGCAATGCCCGACTCGACATAAGTGGGGCAGGTGGACAGCGCCAGCGTGGGCTGGGCGATGTAGTGGTGGGGGCTTGCCTTGATCTTTTCAGCGAAGGCTTTGATTTCGGCCTTTGTGGAGGCCGGGCCGACCAGCATGCCGTAGCCCCCGGCGCCGTGCACCTCCTTGACCACCAGCTCAGGCAGATGCTCCAGCACATAGGCCAGGCTGTCGGGCTCGCGGCACATGCGGGTGGGCACGTTGTGCAGCAGAGGTTTTTCGCCCAGGTAGAACGCGATCATGTCTGGCACATAGGGGTAGATCGACTTGTCGTCGGCCACCCCGGTGCCGATGGCGTTGGCCAGATTGACGTTACCCGCGCGGTAGGCGCTCATCAGTCCGGCGCAGCCAATGGCCGAATCGGCGCGGAACACCTCGGGGTCGAGGAAGTCGTCGTCGATGCGGCGGTAAATCACGTCCACCCGCTGCGGCCCCTGGGTGGTGCGCATATAGACGAAGTTGTCCTTGACGAACAGGTCCTGCCCCTCCACCAGCTCCACGCCCATCTGCTGCGCGAGGAAGGCATGTTCGAAATAGGCCGAGTTGTACATGCCCGGCGTGAGCACGACCACGGTGGGCTCGTTCACATTGGGCGGGGCGACGGCGCGCAGCTTTTCCAGCAGCAGATCGGGATAGTGCGCCACCGGGGCGATGCCGTGGCGGGCGAACAACTCGGGGAACAGGCGCATCATCATGCGGCGGTTCTCCAGCATATAGCTCACTCCGGAGGGCACGCGCAGGTTGTCTTCGAGCACGAAGTATTCGCCCTCGCCCTGGGCGTTTTCGGCGCGCACGATGTCGATGCCGGCAATCTGCGCGTAGACGTGGTGCGGCAGATCGATGCCCATCATCTCGGGGCGGAACTGCGCGTTGCCGTAGACCTGCTCCTGCGGCACGATGCCGGCCTTGAGGATGTCCTGGTCGTGATAGACGTCGTGGATGAAGCGGTTGAGCGCGGTGACCCGCTGCTTCAGCCCGGCTTCGAGATGCTTCCATTCGGCCGCGGGAATGATGCGCGGAATCAGGTCGAAGGGAATGAGCCGCTCGGTGCCCGCCTCGTCGCCATACACGGCAAAGGTGATGCCCACGCGGCGGAAGATCAGCTCGGCCTCCTCGCGTTTGGCGCGGATGGTGTCTGGCGGCTGTTGCGCCAGCCAGTGGGCATATTGCGCGTAGTGGGGGCGAACGCCACCGCCTTCGGGGGTCATTTCATCGTAAAAGCGCATCGTCGTCTCTCTCGAATGGGCCGTCTGGACGACCTGTGTGGCGGATTTAGCAAGATACAGGCCAGAAAGGGCGGCTGGTGGCGGGTCACGGTGCCGGCTCGGGCTTTCGCCCGTTTGCTTTCCAGTAGTTTGGCCGGGCTTCGCGCCAGGCGACGACGGTGTCGGGTGCGCGGTCGCGCCACTGCAGCGCGCCCTGCAGATCGGTGCGCCACAGCGCAATGCCGCGCGCGGTGTAGCGCTCGACCACCAGCGGGTGCGGATGGCCGTGCGCATTGCGATAGCCCGCCTGCACCACGGCGGCGCGCGGCATCACCGTGTCGAGCAGGGCGTCGCTCGATGAGGTCTTGCTGCCGTGGTACGGTACCATCAACACATCGGCGTAGGGCAGGGTGTCTGCCGCGTGCAGGGCGCGCTCCTGGGCCTGGTCAATATCTCCGGTGAGCAGCGCCGCGCCGCCGCGCGCGGCCACATGCAGCACGCAGGAGGCGGCGTTGTCATTGCGCGGCAGGTCGCCCGGCAGGGGGCTGATGACGCGAAACTCCACGCCGTCCCAGTTCCAGTGCTGTCCGGCCCGGCAGGTTTGGTGGCGGGAAAAACCAAAGCGCGCTGCCGTCTCCGCCGGGATGGAGGTGAGCAAGTCGGCTTCGGGATGGGGGCGGGCAATGGCCGTCGCCCCCCCTGAATGGTCGCTGTCATCGTGGCTGACCACCACCCGGTCGAGATGGCGCACGCCCAGGCTGTGCAACAGCGGCAGCAGCACGCGGTTTCCGGCGTCCACCCCGGGCGCCTGTTGCGGGCCGGTGTCGTACAGCAGGGTGTGGCGCGCGGTGCGCACGACCACGGCCATGCCCTGACCCACATCGGCAAACCACAGCTCCATCTCGCCGGGCGCGGGCGGTGTGCCGGGGTTGCTCGTCAGCGGCAACAGCAACAACAGGCCGGGGGCGCGCAGCCGCCAGGTCCACGGCAGCGCCAGCGTCAGCGCGCCCAGCGCGGCAAGGGCGAGGGTGAGCGCGTCGGGCGCGGCGGCGTGCCATTGCGCCAGTGGCCAGGCGGCCATCTGCCGCAGGGCGATGTCGAGGCCCTGTTGCAGCCAGGCCGCAAGCTGCCAGAGCCAGCCGTCCAGCGGCGCGGGCAGCAGCAGGCCACCCACGGCCAAGGGGGCAACCGCCAGGGTGACGACGGGAATCGCCAAGGCATTGGCCAGCGGCGACAGCACGGCGATCTGCTGAAAAAACAGCAGGGTGAGGGGCAGCAGGGCGATGGTCGCCACCCATTGCGAATGGCTGGCGCTGCGCAAGGCGGCCCAGGCACGCCGCAGACGCCCAGGCGCAGCGGCGTCCGCCTTGGGCGCGGCGAGTGCTGCGGTTTCCGGGTGGCGCCGTTCGCCCGCCACAAACAGCATCCCCACGGCGACGAAAGACAGCCAGAACCCCGCCTGCCGCACCGCCCACGGGTCCCAGAGCAGCACGGCCACCAGCGCGAGCGCCATCACATCGCGCCAGTCGGCGCGCAGCCCGCGCTGGCGCAGCAGCAGCACCACGGCGAGCATCAGCAGGGTGCGCTGCGCGGGCACGCCCCAACCGGCGATCAGCGCATAAGCGGTGGCCGCCAGCAGCGCCACCCACGCCGCAACGGTGGGCGCGGGCACGACAAGGGTCCACGGACGGGACAGGCGCGCCGTCTGCCGCAGCAGCCAGCTCGCCAGATGCAGTGCCATCCAGGCCAGCAGGGTGATGTGCAGACCGGAAATGCTCATCAGGTGCGCAACTCCGGTGATGCGGTAGGTGGACCAGTCCGCCGGGGAGATCGCGGCCTGGTCGCCCAGCGCCAGCGCGATGATCGTGCCTGCGGCGGGGAGGGGTGGTGCCCCCACGCTCGCTGGCGCTCGCTGCCCCCCGAGGGGGCTTACCCCGCTTTGGGGTGGCCCGGTGGCGGGGACGGTTTCCCCCACGCTCGCTGGTGCTCGCTGCCCCCCGAGGGGGCTCACCCCGTCTTGGGGCGGCCCGGCGGCGGGGTGGGCTTGTAGAGCGTGCAGCATGCGCTGGCGCAAATGGTTGCGCAGTTGGGCGATCCAGTCTGCGGGGGTGCTGCGTTGGCCGAGCAGTTGCGGCGGCGGGCCCATGCGGCTCACGGTTCCGGTGGCGCCGATGCCGTCGCGGAACAGGGACAGTTCCGTGTCATTGCCGCCTGGATTGGCCAAGCCGTGCGGCTGTTTGAGGCGTACTGACAGCCGCCATTCCTGGCCTGGATGCACCCGGGGCGGCAAAGCGGCCTCTTGCTGCGACTTGCTTCTTTGTGCATACCAACTCAGCGACAACCGGTCTGGCACGCCGCGTGGCGCGGGCTGGGTGACTTCAAAAATGAAGCGGGTCGCATCGGGGTACAGCACCGGCAGCCCCAGGACCACGCCGCGCACGGTCAACACCTGGGTTTCCACATCCGGGCTGAGGCGGTCGGCCAGCAAAGGATGGGCGCGCCACCCTGCCAGACCGAATGCCAGCGCGAAGCCGCCGAGCGCGAGCAAGGCCTGCGTTGCGAGCCGCTGCGGCCAAGCATGGCGTGGCAGCCCGTTGCCCCGGCTGTGCCATAGCAGCGTGCCGAGGCTGGCCAGCAGGCCTGCGATCAGCATGGCGGCATAGGCCGGGCGCGGCCAGAGCGCCGCCTGCGCGGTTTGCAGCGCACAGCCCAGCAGTACGGCAAGGGCATAGGTGGGCAAGGTGGACTCCTTCGGGCCGAGGCAGGGCGCCGTCTGAATGCGTTCGGGACATCATCTCAGATTGTTCCTGCGGCGGGGAGGCGGGGCCATCCCGCCAAAGCCGTCGCTGTGCCCGGAACGGGTTTGGAACATTGCACAGGCTTTACAAGTCTCTACAGTTGCGCGCCGTCAGGCGGGGGTGCGTGTTGTGTTTGTATGGTTCAATTTCTACAACAGAATTCGGGAGTCCGTGCATGAGTCAGCAACTAGAACGCTCTTTCCCCCTGCGCCTGGGCGCGGTTTGTGCGGCGCTGGGCGCGCTGGCGCTGGCGGGGTGCGCCACGCCGGTGAATCTCAATCAGCCCGTGCCGGTGCAGCAGCTCAACCCGCCCACCCCGCGCGTGACCGTGCCGCCTTCGACCTACGCGCCAGCCACACCACAAGCCCCAACCAGCCAGGCGCAGCCCCTTGCCCCCAGCGCGCCGATCACCGTGCAGCCGCTCGGCCCGGCGGGTGTGGCGCCGGCAGCCAGCGCGCCAGCGGCGTCGCAATTTGCTCCCGCCGTCCCGGCACCTGAGGTGTCGGCCCCGCAGTCGAGCGCGCCCGCGTTGCCGCCGGGCGCTGTGCGCTTCAACTGCCAGGACGGCAGCTCCTTCATCGCCACATTCGGCGATGTCTCGGTCACGCTGCAGACGGCGCTGGGCAATCTCACCCTCGATCAAACCGTCTCCGCCGACGGCGCGCGTTACCGCAACAGCGCCTTCCAGGTGTGGTTCAAGGGCCGCCAGGCCACAGTGACCAATTTCCTGCAGAACACCAATACCGTGTGTCAGCAGCAGTGAGTCGCGCCGCAAGGCGCGGAACAATCTCACCACTTTTACTTTCGGATACAGACAAGGGTCTTTACTCCCCTTAAATTGGGGATAAGTCTCTTTTTTGATCCGGCGGCGTGAAAACTCTCACACCGCCACTCGGTGCCGCAGCGCGCCTGTGAACCGCCGCGATTCAGTAGAGGCGGTCAGGGCGCGGGATTGCTTGTCCGCAAGTGGTTCTCAAGCGCACGCCATGCCCTTTGTGGAGTAAACGCATGCAGTCTTCCCGCCGCCTGTTCATCCAGAAATCAATTCTGACCCTGCCCGCGCTGGGCGCGCTCGCTGCTTGTGGAGGCGGAAGTGGCTCGGGGGCCGGAACGGGGGCCGTTCCAGGCGCGGCGGCCGTGCCGCCCACCAGCAACTCGACGCCCTCCACCAGCAACTCGACGCCCTATATCGTGCCGGTCGGCCAGGATCTTTCCGCAGGACTGACCCAGCACGGTAAGTCTCCCGTGAATTACTCCGCGCTGGCCAAGCCCGCCAAAGGTGCGACTGTCACCGACCCTGATTTTGGTGCCAAGATCATCCGCATCACCGATTGCGTGAACGATTTCAACAATCTCTGCGTCGCTCCCGCCTACCCCACGGCGATGGCGTGGAACTGCGACGAAACGCGCTTCATTCTGTATGTGCCGGGATCAACCATGCAGTCTGGGGGCAAGCAGGGTTGGGCGATGTATGACGGCACCAGCTACGCCTTCATCAAATTCCTCGACATCAACCCGGGCGACGTGGAGCAGTTCTACTGGGATCACGCCGATCCGGCGACGCTGCGCTACATCGACAACCATTCGTCGGGCAGCACCATCCTGGCCGACCTGACGGCGATCAACGTCGAGACCGGCGTCAAGACCATCATCTACAGCTTCCTGCCCAACGGACTGCCCGATGCGTCCTGGCCCAAAACCGGCCCGGTGCGTTGCGGCTATCCGTTTGCGCTCGGGGTGAACGCGAATGGCGACCGCATCTGGGGTCTGGGCGCGGGCGGTGTGCCCAATGTGTCTGGCGAGCTGGGGCTGAATGTCTTTGGCTTCAACGAAACGACCAAGACGTTCGTTCGCTACGACACCAGCATCGTGCCGCAGCCGCAGGCGCGGGGATCGACGCCCTTCCCGTCGGTGTCCGGCAAATACTTCATCTGGAACGCCGCGGTTGGCCTGGAGTCACAGTCGACGACGCAGTCCGCCATTCTCGACGCCACGACCGGCAAGCTGGTGCGCTGGGTCAACTTCGACACCAACGAACACTGCGACACCGCAATGGACGCCAATGGCAACGATCTGCTGGTGGGCTCGCAGTTTTCGCGCAACACCGGCGGCAATGGCAACGTCATCGTCTGCAATATCAATACCGGTGCGGTCTCGAACGATGTGGGTGAATCCAGCGGCTGGGGCTATCCGACTACCGGGAGCCTGAGCGGCTCCACGGCGTGGAAGAACCCGAGCTGGGTTGTGACGGGGATGACCGGAAATATCTACGGCACCGGCAGCAACGGTGTGGCCACCCCCGGCTCGAACGGCAACAGCGGCCCGACCGCCAACCCCTGCACCGTGCTCGACCAGGAGTTGATGATCACCAACATGACCAGCGGCACCACTTGGCGCATTGCGCACCACCGCAGCACCGGCAACTACAGCAACGCCTCGCAGAGCAACTATTGGGCGCAGCCCAATGTGACATTCAGCACCAGCGGCACGCGCATTCTGTTCAATAGCGACTGGGGCGACGGCAATCCGGCGAACCCGGTCGTGAACCCGAATGCGCCGATCGACACTTACGTCCTTATCCTGCCGTCCTTCGGCGCGTGACCCTTGCGGGAGCAAACCCGCACTGCTGACGCCACTCTCGCTTCTCCCCCTGTTCACTCCCGCGCAGCCGCACTAGCATGGCTTCACCGGCCCAGAGCCGGTCGCCGTTCACAAGACGGCGTGCGGGCCGTGCGCAAGCAGGGCACCGTATTTGCCCGGCCAGCCTGATCGGCGGCCGATCGGTGATCCACGGCGCCGCCCACGGAAGGTGCGCGCCCTACAAGGAGACAGGCGATGAACGCTCCCCTACCCGAGCATATCCGTCGTGCGCTGGCGACCATGTCGCTGGACGACAAATACACCCTCACATCCGGCCGCGCTTTCATGAGCGGCATTCAGGCGCTGGTGCGTCTGCCCATGTTGCAGCGCCAGCGCGATGCCACCGCCGGGCTCAACACCGCGGGCTTCGTCTCGGGCTATCGGGGCTCGCCGCTGGGCGGCTACGACCAGGCGCTGTGGAAGGCGAAAAAAATCCTCGAAGCCAACAACGTGGTGTTCAAACCCGGGGTCAACGAGGAGCTGGCGGCCACTGCGGTCTGGGGCACGCAGCAACTCGACCTGTTTCCCGACAAGAACAAGTTTGATGGCGTGTTCGGCATCTGGTACGGCAAAGGTCCAGGGGTGGACCGCTGCTCGGACGTGTTCAAGCATGCCAACAGCGCGGGCACCGCGCGGCATGGCGGGGTGATCGCGGTGGCGGGCGACGACCATGTGGCCAAGTCGTCCACCCTGGCGCATCAGAGCGACCATATTTTCAAGGCCTGCGGCCTGCCGGTGTTCTTTCCCACCTCGGTGCAAGACATCCTCGATCTGGGCGTGCACGCCTTTGCCCTGAGCCGCTACGCCGGGGTCTGGTCGGGCATGAAGACCATTCAGGAAATTGTGGAGTCGTCCGCTGCCGTCGATGTGGACGCCGACCGCGTGCGCATCCTGCTGCCCGAAGACTTTGCCCTGCCGGAGGACGGCGTGCACATCCGCATGCCCGACACGCCGCTGGCGCAGGAAGCGCGGCTGATGGATGTGAAGTGGTATGCGGCGCTGGCCTATATCCGCGCCAACCGCCTGAACCACACCGTCATCGACAGCCCGCACGCGCGGCTGGGCATCATGGCCTCGGGCAAGGCGTACAACGATACCCGGCAAGCCCTGAACGACCTCGGGCTGGACGTCGACACCTGCGCGCAGCTCGGCATCCGTCTGCACAAGGTGGCGGTGGTGTGGCCGCTGGAGGCAAGCATCACGCGCGAATTCGCCACCGGGTTGCAGGAGATTCTGGTGATCGAGGAGAAGCGCCAGGTCATCGAATATCAGCTCAAGGAAGAGCTCTACAACTGGCGCGAAGATGTGCGGCCCAATGTCATCGGCAAGTTTGACGAAATTGCGGGAGATCGCACCGGCGGCGAGTGGAGCCAGCCCAATCCCGGCGGCAACTGGCTGCTGCCGGCCAAGGCCGATCTGTCGCCCGCCATCATCGCCCGCGCCATCGCCGGGCGTCTGGAGCGGCTGGGCATCCTGCGTGATGCCGGGGTGGACGTGCAGCGCCGCATCAGCGAACGGCTGGCCGTGATCGACGCGCGCGAGCGCACCCTGCAGGCGCCAGGTACCAGTGCCCAGCGCCCGCCCTGGTTCTGCTCGGGCTGCCCGCACAACACCTCCACCCGCGTGCCCGAAGGCTCGCGCGGCATGGCCGGTATCGGCTGTCATTACATGGTGGTGTGGATGGACCGCGCCACGCAGACCTTCAGCCAGATGGGCGGCGAGGGCGTGGCCTGGGTGGGGCAGGCGCCGTTCACCAAAGACAAGCATGTGTTCGTCAATCTGGGTGACGGCACCTATTACCACTCGGGGCTGCTCGCCATCCGCCAGGCCATCTCCGCAGGGGTGAATGCCACCTACAAGATTCTGTTCAACGACGCCGTGGCGATGACCGGCGGGCAGCCGGTGGAGGGCGGCCTGACCGTGCCGCAGATCAGCCGCGAACTTGAGGCCGAGGGCGTGCGCCGCATCGTGGTTGTTACCGACGAGCCGCAGAAATATGACAACGCAGTCGGCCTGACCAGTGGCGCCACCGTGCGCCACCGCGACGATCTCGATGCCATCCAGCGCGAACTGCGCGAAGAAGCCGGCATCACCGTAATCATCTACGACCAGACCTGCGCCACCGAAAAGCGCCGCCGTCGCAAACGCGGGCAGATGGTCGATCCGGCGCGGCGCGTGGTGATCAATCCGCTGGTGTGTGAAGGCTGCGGCGACTGCTCCGAACAGAGCAACTGTCTGTCGGTCGAACCGCTGGAAACCGAATTCGGCCGCAAGCGCACCATCAACCAAAGCAGCTGCAACAAAGACTTTTCCTGCCTCAAGGGCTTCTGCCCCAGCTTCGTCACGGTGGAAGGCGGCGCGCTGCGCAAACCCAAGCCGCAGCCGGGCGCGGATCTAAAGGCCCTGCCCGAATTGCCCTGGCCCGCGGTGCCCGATCCGGTGCGCGACGATGTGGCGGGCGGCGGCAGCTACGGCATCGTCGTCGCCGGAGTGGGCGGCACCGGCGTCATCACCATCGGCCAGTTGCTCGGCATGGCCGCGCACATCGAGGGCAAGGGCGTGGTCACGCAGGACGCCGCCGGGCTGGCGCAAAAGGGGGGCGCAACCTGGAGCCATGTGCTCATCGCAAACGATCCCGGGCAGATCGTCACCACCCGCGTCGGCACCGCCGAAGCCGAACTCATCCTCGGCTGCGACCCTATCGTCACCGCAGACCGCGAGACGCTGGCGCGCGTGCGCGAAGGCCGCACCCACATCGCACTCGACACCCACAGCACGCCCACCGCGGCCTTCGTCCACAACCCCGACTGGCAATACCCCGACGCCTCCTGCCACAAAGCCATCGAACAGGCTGCGGGCGCAGGCATGGTGGCGGGGTTCGACTGTGTGCGCGCCGCCGAGAAGCTGCTGGGCGACGCGCTCTACGCCAACCCCATGCTGCTGGGCTTCGCCTGGCAGAAGGGCTGGGTGCCGCTGGGCTACGCCGCGCTGATGCGTGCCATCGAGCTCAACGCCGTGCAGGTCGAGAAGAACAAAACGGCGTTCGAATGGGGCCGCCATGCGGCACACGACGGGCAGGCGGTGGCCGCGCTCACTGCGGCGGAGCAGGTGATTCAACTGGTCAAGCGGCCGTCGCTCGACGAAGTGGTCAAGCGCCGCGTCGAATTCCTCACCGCCTACCAGAACGCGGCCTACGCGCAGCAGTACGCCGCCTTCGTGGAGCAGGTGCGCGCCGCCGAAGCGCCGCACAAGTCCACCGCGCTCACCGAGGCCGTGGCGCGCAATCTGTTCAAACTCATGGCCTACAAGGACGAGTACGAAGTGGCGCGGTTGCAGGCCGATCCGGCTTTTACCAAGCAGCTGCAAACGCAGTTCGAGGGCGACTTCAAACGCCACTACTTTCTCGCGCCGCCACTATGGAGCAAGCGCAATGCCAAGGGCGAGCTGATCAAGCGCGAGTTTGGCGCGTGGATGGGCACGGCCTTCCGGCTGCTCGCCCCGCTCAAGGTGCTGCGCGGCACGGCGCTCGACCCCTTTGGTCACACCGCAGAGCGCAAACAGGAGCGCGAGCTGATCCAGCAATACCGGGACAGCATCACCGAACTGTTGCGCAGCCTGGGCGCTGATACCTCGCCCGAGCGCATGCAACTCGCCGCGCAGATTGCCCGCCTGCCCGACGGTATCCGCGGCTACGGCCACATCAAGCAGCGCCATCTTGCGCAAGTGCTGCCGCAGTGGGAGGAGTTGATGCGGCTGTGGCGCCAGGTGGAAACCGTGCAGACGGACGCCACAAAAACGGCGATCGCGGCGCAGGTCTGAGCACGTCGCTCCGCCGCCGTCGTGCCCGGCATCCACCGGGCACGATGCGTGCGCTGGCAGACGAAACGGCATAATTCGCGCCATTCAAGGGAGGGCGCAACATGCTCTGGAAAAACGGCAGACGCAGCGACAACGTGGAAGATCAACGGACGTCCGGCCCGGTGCGGCGGGGCGGGCTGGTGAGCGGGGGCATTGGCACCATCGTGCTGGCGCTGGTGGCGCTGTATTTCGGGGTCGATCCCAGCGTGGTGCTCAACCAGGTGGCGCAGCAGACTACGCAACAGAGCACGCAGCAGGCCCCGGCTGCGCTCACCGCCAAGGATCAGCAGGACAAGGAGTTCCTCTCCGTGGTGCTGGCCGATACTGAAGACACCTGGGGCGCGCTGTTCCAGCAGGCAGGGCGGCAGTATGTCGATCCCAAGCTGGTGCTGTTTTCGGGCGCAGTGCAGTCGGCCTGCGGCTATGCGCAGGCGGCCACCGGGCCGTTTTATTGCCCGGCCGACCAGAAGCTGTATCTCGACACCCAATTTTTTCAGGAGCTGCAGCAGCGCCTGGGTGCGCAGGGCGACTTTGCCGAGGCGTATGTGATCGCGCATGAGGTGGGCCATCATGTGCAGAACCTGCTGGGCGTGGAGGGCAAGGTGCGCGAGGCCATGCAGCGCAGCAGTCCGGCGCGGGCCAATGCCTTGCTGGTGCGACTGGAACTGCAGGCCGACTGCTACGCCGGGGTCTGGGCCTATCACGCGCAACATGAACGGCAGGTGCTGGAAGCGGGCGACGTGGAAGAAGCCATCAACGCGGCGGAGGCCGTTGGCGACGACCGGCTGCAAAAGCAGGCGCAGGGTTATGTCGTGCCCGATTCGTTCACCCACGGCACGTCCGCGCAGCGCGCACGCTGGTTCCAGACCGGGTTCGCCAGCGGCCAGCCGCAGGTCTGCGACACCTTCAACGCTGCGCAGATCTGACCCATGCCTGCCGCCTGGATGGCCGTCATCGGCGCCGCACTGCCCTATATCGAATCGGTGGCGAAGATCGCGCTGCCGGTGTTCAAGCAGCGCAAATCGGACAAGGAGGCGGCGGAGTCGGTGCACAAGCAGATCGAGGAGTTGCAGGCCGCCGTGACCCACAACGCCGAACATGTGCGGGCGCTGGCGCAGCAACTGCAGACCACCGTCACCGCGCTGGAGCAGGCCGGCGTGCAGCTTGCCGCGGCCCAGCAGCGGCAACAGCGCTGGGCGCTGGCAGCGTTCGGTCTGGGCGTTGTCGCTTTGGTGCTGGCTCTGTTGGCGGTATTGCGCTGACGCGCGCAGCCGCCGCATAACGCGGGCTGTTTGATGCGCCGCCGGACTTCCCGGCAATGCAGGCACTGGCTCTGAGCACCCTTCGCGCGGTCACCGCCCCTGTGCGGCTTGCAAGCCGTTGCGCGGTCTTCCGTCGCGCAAACCCCCGGCTGATTCTGCTGCGACACCACGTCGCATCCGTTTGGCCTGTATCAACCTCGGCTAGCGTTGTGCCCCGTAACCTGCTTACAAATTGTTGCGCTGCAAAACCTTCCATCGCGGCGCTGTAAAGGGGCGGAAATGAACAAGAGAATGTGGTGGCGCGCTGCGCTGGTGGGCTCCTTGGCCGCGCAGGGCGGCCTGGCCGCTGGGGCGGCGCGGTTTTCCGATCAGGAGGTGCAGCGTGGCGCGTATCTGGCGCGCGCCGGTGATTGCGTGGCCTGCCACACCGCGCCGGGCGGCAAGCCCTTTATCGGCGGCTTGAAGATGGACATGCCCATCGGCGCTATCTACTCCACCAACATCACGCCGGATAAAACCCACGGCATCGGCAACTACAGCTTCGCGCAGTTCGACCGCGCGGTGCGGCAAGGTGTGGCGCCCGGCGGCAAGCACCTCTACCCCGCCATGCCCTACCCGTCTTATGCGCGGGTCAACCAGGCTGATATGAAGGCGCTGTATGCCTACTTCATGCAGGGCGTTGCGCCTGATGCCACACCCAACCGACCGGCCGACATGACGTGGCCCATGACCATCCGCTGGCCGCTGGCGATCTGGAACTGGCTGTTCGTGCGCGACACCAGTTTCACCCCCGATCCCAAACAAAGCGCGCATTGGAACCGCGGCGCGTATCTGGTGGAAGGGCTGGGCCATTGCGGCTCCTGCCACACCCCGCGCGGGCTGTTCTTCCAGGAGAAGGCGCTGAGCGCGCGTGGACCGAATGGCGATTTTTACCTGACCGGCTCGCAGGTGGAGCACTGGTTTGCCACCAATCTGCGCGGCAGTTGCATGCAGAAGTGGACGGCGGGTGACATTGCCGAATTGCTGCAGGCCGGAAAAACCGCCAACTTCACCGCCCTGGGCAGTATGACCGAGGTCATCTCGCATAGCACCCAGCATCTCAAGCCTGACGATCTGCAGGCCATGGCCACCTACATCAAATCGCTCAAACCCGTGGTGGTGTCGCAGACCCCTGCGGGCAAAGACTCGGCCACGGTGCAACGCGGCGCAGCAATCTACAACCAGCATTGCGCGGCTTGCCACCAGGCCAACGGCCAGGGCTTGCCGCAAGTCTTTCCGGGCCTGGCGAAAAATGCCACGGTGCAGTGCTCTGATCCGAACAACAGCATTCGCGTGGTGCTGGCCGGCGGCAGTACCGTGGTGACGGAAAAGGCACCGGCGCCGATGGTGATGCCGCCGTTTGCCCAGTCGCTCGACGACCAGCAGGTGGCCGATGTGGTGACCTATATCCGCGCCACCTGGGGCAACGGCGCCTCGGCGGCCACGCCCGATCAGGTCAAGGCCCTGCGCAAAGCCATCATCAAAGACTGATCCGACCTGTCAGCCCCAAGAGTTTCTGCCCCTTGAGGGGCGAACCGCGCGTAGCGGCGGTTTTCGGGGTGGGCTCATCCCCCGCTGCGACAATGCGCCCGATGACCCGCACCGGCGCCTTGCAGCGCATTCTCACCTTGGGGGCGATGACCGCCTTCGCCCCCATGTCCATCGACATGTACCTGCCGGGCTTTACCGCCCTGCAGCAAGATCTGCACACGACGCCCGACGCCGTGCAGCGCACCCTGGTGGTGTTCTTTCTCGGGTTGGCGCTGGGCCAGGCGTTCTGGGGGCCGGTGTCCGACCGGTTTGGTCGCAAACGGCCGCTGTTCCTGGGTATCGTGCTGTACGCGCTGGCCTCGCTGGGCTGCGCCATGGCGACCTCCATCGAGGCGCTGTTGGCGTGGCGGATGTTGCAGGCCCTGGGTGGTTGCGCCGGCATTGTGATTGCGCGCAGCATGGTGCGCGACCTGTACGAACCGATCGATGCGGCGCGGGTGTTTTCCCGCCTCACGCTGGTTCTGGGGGCCGCCCCCATCCTCGCGCCGATGGCCGGTGCGGCCATTGTGCAGACGTGGGGATGGCGAGCAATTTTTCTCGCTCTCGCGGCCTTTGGCCTTGCCTGTCTGCTGGCGGCGCTGTCGCTGCCGGAATCGCTGGCGCCGGGGGCGCGCAGCAGCGCTCAGCAGCATCCGGTGCGCAACGCCTTGCGCACTTATCTGGAGTTGTTGCGCGATCGCCGCTTCATCGGCTTTGCTCTCAGCGGCGCACTGGGGCAGTCGGCCATGTTTGCCTATATTGCTGGCGCGCCGTTCGTTCTCATGCAGGTTTATGGGCTGAGCCCGGCGCAATTCGGCTGGGTGTTCGGTGCCAACGCGATGGGCTTGATTGCGGCGTCGCAGATCAACCACGCTCTCCTGTCCCGCGTGGCCAGCAAGGCGCTACTGCGGCGCGCCCTGATCAGCCTGACGATCTGGGCGGCGCTGATGGTGGTGCTGGCCGCGCTGGGTGCGGGATTCTGGGCGGTGGTCATTCCCCTGTTTCTCGCGCTGGCCAGCCTGGGCTTTTCGTTTCCCAACGCCACGGCGCTGGCGTTGGCGCATCAGGCAGGCCGCGTGGGCAGCGCCGCCGCGCTGATCGGCAGCATTCAGTTCACGCTGGCGGCGCTGAGCGGATCGGCCGTGGGGATGTTCACCGCCCGCAGCCCGCTGCCGATGGCCGGGGTGTTCTGCGTGTTTGCGGGGCTGGCGCTGTGGGCGAACCGGCGCTTCGCGCCACGTTAACGGGCCTTGCGTTAACAGATCCTAAATTGCGGCGATCGCCTGCTCCAGCTCGGCAAAGCTCTGCATCTGGCCGCTGGACTGCAGATCCACGCCCAGTTGCCGACCCACGCGCACCGCCGAGAAGATGCCGCGCACCACGGGTTTGCCATCGGACTCCAGCACCAGCGCATGTTGCCGCCCGGAATGGCGCAGAGTGAGCACGATTTCCGCCACGGTGGAGCGCAGCACCTCGGCGTAGTCGAGCACTTCGATGTGCTGCTGCGGCACCATGCACTGCGCCACGGTGACGGCGTCGCGCGGGATCTGGTTTTCGGTGGCCGCGCGCACGGGCTTTTCGCCCATGAGGTCGCGTGCGGTGATCAGGCCGACGACATGCCGCGCGGTGTTGGTGACCAGCAGCAGGCGCACGCCGGCGTGCATCATCTTTTGCAGGGCCTGGTTGGCGGGGGCATCGGCCTCGGTGGTGAACGCCGGGGTGTGCCGCAGATCGGTCATCACATCGCAGGCGGGGGATTCGGGGGTCACGCTGCCGGGGCGCCCGTGGTCGAATTCGATGACGGGTGTGCCCCCAGGCAGCGGGTGGTGATGCAGAAGGCGTTGCGTGGACATGGTGTGGATTCTCCCAATGAAGTCGGCGATTGCTGCATTGCAATAAGCCGTCGATGCGTTCAATTTAGTCCGGGTTGCGGCACCGTGCTGTATCGAAATGTCGAAGTCGCAACCGATTGCGGCGACAGATTGCCCTCTGCGCAGCAAACGCCAGGGCCTTGGGCAGGCGTTCAGTAATCGAGCGGGTCCACATCCACGGCCCAGCGCACCCGCGACCGCAGGGCGGCGAGTTCCGCGCGCCACTGCGCGAGCATGTGCTGCAGCGCGCCGCGATGTGTGCCTTCGAGCAACATTTGCATGCGGTGCAGATCGGCCATGCGCGCCAGCGAGGCCGGAATGGGCGGGTACACGGTGACGCCCAGGCGCTGCGCAATGGGCGCGGCAAGTTGCTGCGCGCGGTCGAGAAAGTCCACCACGGCCTCTATCTGCTTGTGCTCCGCGCGCAACAGCGCCTGAAACGAAAATGGCGGCATGCCGCTCTGCTCGCGCTCGATCAGTTCGGCCTGGGCGAAGCCGGGATAGTCGTGCGCCAGCAGCGCGCGGTAGAGCGGGTGCTCGGGGTGGGCGGTCTGCACCAGCATTTCCGGCGTGGAAGGCGCAGGCCGCGCGTCGCCTGCGGACGGGGAGGGCGGCATGTTGCGCGCGGCGCGCCCTGCCCGCCCCGCGGCCTGCATGAGCTGGGCGAACAGGCGCTCCGGGCCGCGCGGATCGTGGCTGAACAGCCCGGCGTCGGGGTTAAGCGCCGCCACCAGCGTGACGCGCTGGAAATCGTGCCCCTTGGTCACCATCTGCGTGCCCACCAGAATGTCCACCTCGCCCGCATGCACGCTGTCGAAGCTGCTGGCGGCAGCGCCTTTGCGGCGCGTGCTGTCGGCGTCGATGCGAGCGATGCGGGCATACGGGTATTGGTCGGCCAGCGCCTCCTCCACCCGCTGTGTGCCCTTGCCCACGGGCTGCAGATCGAGGCTGCCGCAGCTCGGGCAGGCACGCGGCACGGCGGCCTGATAGCCGCAGTGATGGCAGCGCAGGGTGCGGTCGGTGCGGTGAAACACCAGATGCGCGTCGCAATGCGGGCAGTCCGACAGCCAGCCGCAGTCGGGGCAGCTCAGCACCGGCGCATAGCCGCGGCGGTTGAGAAACAGCAGACTTTGCTCTCCGCGTTCCAGGCGCTGGCGGATGGCGGCGTCCAGCGTCTGGCCGATCAGCGCACCGCTGGCGCGCAGCCTAGGGTCGCGCCGCGTATCGGCCAGACGCACGCGGGGCAGCACGCCGGAGGCCCGCTGCGTCAGGGTGAGCAGGCGATAGCGCCCGTTCTGCGCCGCCCGCCAGCTCTCCAGCGACGGTGTGGCCGAGCCGAGCACGACGGCAATGCCGCGTTGCTGCGCCCGCCACAACGCCAGATCGCGCGCCGAATACCGCGCGCCCTCCTGCTGCTTGTAAGAGGCGTCATGCTCCTCGTCGATCACGATGAGCTGCAACTGCGGCATGGAGGCGAGCGCGGCCAGCCGCGTGCCGAGCACGATGCGCGCCTGCCCGGCATGCGCCGCCAGCCAATGCCGCAGCCGCTGGCCTTCCGACAGCCCGCTGTGCAGCACCGCCAGATGGTCCGCGCCAAAACGCTGCTCGAAACGGCGCACCAGTTGCGGCGTGAGGTTGATTTCCGGGGTGAGCACCAACACCTGCGCCGCAGGGTTGCGCTGCAACACCTGCGCCGCGGCATGCAGATACACCTCCGTCTTGCCGCTGCCCGTCACGCCGAACAATAAAAACGGCGCAAAACCCGCGCTGGACGCAATGGCCTGCAGCGCCTGCGCCTGCTCCGGGTGGAGCGCGGGGGGCGCGTCCGCCGCCGCGGACGCAAGCGTGGCTGTGGCCGCGACGGTCTGCACCCAGCCCGCCTGCTGCCAATCCGCCAGCACCTTGGTCGCCTGGGGGTGCAGGCGGCGTGCGTCTGGCAGCGCGAGCGGGGAGACGGTTGGATCGACGGTGTCGGGTGCGGGTGCAGGATCGCGGTCGCCGGGTGCTTGCACTCCCAGCGCAGTCGCCAGGCGCCAGAGTGCAACGCTGCGCGGGGCGATTTGAGCGGGCAGGGCGCGCAGCCCGGCTTCGGTGCACAGATAGCGCTGTGTAGGCTGGGCTACCGTCAGCGCGGCTTCGATTCCTCCTGGATTGCGGTTGCGCAGCAGCGCGGGCAAGGCCGCGCCGATGACTTCGCCCAGCGCGCGCTGGTAATACCGGGCAACGAATTGCAGCAAGTCCAGCCAGTTGGCGTCGAACGCGGGCAAGGTTTCGAACACCTCGGCAATGGAGCGCAGCGCGACGGCCCCGTCTCCGTCAGGCCTGGAGACCTGCGCCAGCACGACGCCGGTGACCGTTTGTCGACCCAATGGCACGCGCACCAGGGTTCCGGGCGCAAGCCGGGTGTCGGCGCGGTAATCGAGCACTTGCAAACCCGGCGCGTCAACGGCAACCTGGAGAACGGCGGACATGAATTGGCGCGCGAGGTGGAAGTCGAGGTTTGAAACAGGGCGCTAAGTTGGCGTCAATACACGGTTTATGCCAGCGCAAAAAGCATGTGGATAACTCTGTGCATCAATCGGGTGCGCGAGGATGATCCCCCTGTGGATAAACCTGTGCAGAATGATTTGCCGAATTGCGAAATTCTGAAAAATATAAGTAAATACAATAACTTATCTAATGAAATTTCAAGTTAATTCTGTGAACAACTTGCTGCGCTGCAATCGTGCCTGGAATGTGCATAAGCTGATTTGTCAAGATTGACAAATCCGATTTTTCGCCGTTTCAGAGGGGGGCGGCCCGCCGCGCCCCTTTGTGCTCAGACGATGTTGCGGTGCAAGGCGCGGCTGTGTGTGTGAACCGCCTCCACCAGCGCCGACACATGCTCCGGCGGGGTGAACTGGGAAATGCCGTGTCCCAGATTGAACACATGGCCCACGCCGGTTTGCAGCGGACCAAAGCTCTGCAGCAGTCGCTGCACTTCCTTCTCAATCGCTGCGGGCGGCGCGAACAGCACATTGGGGTCGAGATTGCCCTGCAGCGCCACGCGCTGGCCCACGCGGGCGCGTGCCTGTCCCAGATTGGTGGTCCAGTCCAGGCCA